>CAJKZK010000019.1 GCA_905204225.1 uncultured Bacillota bacterium | reverse complement strand
CCTTTATTTAAATTACATTAATTAATAAATAAAATATAATTATATTTTTCTTTTATTATTTCATAAATTTATCGCCTTTATTTTTTACAATTTTAAATTCTCATAATTTTTTATTATTGTCAAGCATCAATTATTAGTATCAACTTTTAAGAATAGTTCATCAAACATATTTATTACATCAAATGATATCTTATGAAAATTTTTAATTGATTCCATTTTATCAGCAAAACGCATATTATTTATTCTTTTAAAAATATTATCTTCTAATTTTAAAGAATAATTAGAAATAAAAATATATAAATGATCATTATCAAATACAATATCTAAAGGCGTTGAAAAATATTTTTCTAACATAACTATCTTTTTAGCGTATTTAGCATTTTCTAACTCGTAAGTAAATGCTTTATATGTTGAGAAAATATGAAATCCTTTTAGCAATGATCCAGCTGTCGTACCATATTGAATAACATCTTTATTATCAAATACATCAAAATAACAAACATTTTCATGTGAAAGTTGTAAATATCCAGGCTTTTCTTGATCATATTGAATAGATAATAAAGTCCCATTTCTATTTTTTTTGTTTTTATAATAATGAATATTAATTATATCTAAAGAATATTTTCTAGAAGCATCTGAAAAAGAATTAATGGCTTTAAATTTTTTTATTTTAAAAGCTTTTAATAAAAATGATGATATTTCTTTATTTATATTAGTTTTATGATCTAATAAAAAAATTTCTTCAAGTTTACATTCATTATATAAACATTCTAAATAAAATAATTTATATTTTGAATTTCCTATTGCAAATAAAACACAGCTTATAACAATTATTAAAAAAGAAAAACTAAAAAAATAAATATAAGTAAATAAATGTTTTTTTTCAACATTATCTTGTTCAAAATAAGAAATCTTAAAAAAGGAATGATCATAAAAATAATAAAATAGAAAACCCGCAATTATTAAAGCAGCAATTAGCAAAAATAATTTAAAATAAATAGAAAATTTCATCTTTCTTAATTGATGAACTCTAATTTCATATTGATCCATAATTAATCAGAATATCTACTTCTTTCAATTCTTTTTTTGGTTCTTTTTCTAAATAAAATAGCAAATAAAATAAATAAAAATCCATTTATAGCCATCACAAAATAATCATTGTTAATAACATCATCAATTGGTTTAACATTTTCATTAATTAATTTACATAAGCTTAAAACAAAAGTAACAACACAATTATAAAAATAACTAAATAAGCCCGAAAAAGAAGTTAAGAATGTGCTTAAGATTTCAGGTAATGGTTCATAAAAAGTCAATTTATCAAATATTTTTAAATTATTTAAATAAATCATGACACTTGATAAAAAGAAATAAAAGAAAATAACGGTTATCATTTTATTTTTTCTTGCTAAAACAATTAAAATTATAACAAAAAGAAAAAGTAAAACTAATTCTATTGTAAAATTTAAAGCATCAAGTCCCATTTAATTCACTCCTTTGAGTATAGTATATACTATTAATTAAATTTAAAAAAGAAGTTTATTGATTAGACAACAAACTTCTTAAACAATTATTCAGTTATATCGTTATTTTTAATTTTATATAAATCAATAAATGAACGATTATTTTGACGTGTTACAATTAATGTTTGATCAACAATTTTTGATATATCATTAATTTTTTCTGGTGGTGCAGATAATATAACTTGAAGATCAAATTGTCTTAAAATTTTAATAGCTTCAATAATTCTATTTCTATCCATTTTAGAGAATGCTTCATCAAATACAACTAATCTAATACAGTTAGATAATGATTTGCTTGCTTTAACTCTATATAATTGTGAGAAAGAAGCAAGAATAGAAATATAGAATGGAGTTTGAGTTTCACCTCCAGAAGCCTTTTTGATATTTCTTGCTAAAGAATATGAACGATTATCTGGTTTTTTAACTCTTAAATCAAATAACAAATATGTTCTATAATCAGTAAATTTTTCAACATTTTGAGCAATAATACTTGATTTATCTTTACCTTCAGTGCCATCACCAATCATTCTAAATAAATTATCCATAATATCTTGATGTTTAGTAATAAATTCTTCTTCACTAGAATCTGCTTGTAACAATAATTCATCTGTAATCATATTATAATAATCTAAATATTGAGGATTTGGATTAACAGTAAATTCATAAGAATCTTGACCAAATTTAGCATCTTTTAAAGCTTCATTTAATTCGTCAATTTGAGTTCTTACTTGTTCAATTGAAGTTTTTAATTTAAAAATAAAATCATCTCTAAATTCTTTAGTTGCCTTTTGTCTAGCATCTTCAATTTTAACTCTATATTCAGGTAATTTAACATCTCTTAAAGTTATTAATTCATTTTCGAAATCATCATTATTATCTTTAGTAATATCATAACTTAATTTATAAGTAACAATATAATCTTTTCTTAATTCATTAAATGCACTTGTTAATGATCTCATCTTATTTTGAGATTTAGCAAATATTTCATCATATTTTAATCTAATTTCAGATAATGATAAACCTTCAGCAATCTCGTTATTAAATGTTGGTAAACCAATTTGAGTAATCCAATCTTCTTCAAATAATGATTTAATTTCTTCAAGTAATTTACCAGAAGTCTCAACATGGCTAGGTATTTTTTCTTCTTTAATGCTATTAATTGCATTTTGTAAAGCACCTTTTTCCATAATAAGTTCATTCTTATCTTCTTGTAAATCATTAATATCTTGATTTAATTTTTCAATTTTTGAATCTGTTAAATATACATCTTGAGAAGTACTTTCATCTAATTCTTGTTTATATTGTTCTAAATTAGCTTTTAATAATGATAATGTAGCACCTTCTTCAATAATTGATTTGCAATTATCAACTTCACTAGTTGACATAACTTCAAGTCTAGTTGCAAATGATAATGTATCAACCATTGTTCTTAATGTATCAATTAATTTTGCCTCATATTGAAGTTTTGATTCAAGATCTTTTTTAAAAGCATCAGATACTTTTCTACCGATTAAACAATAAGTATAATTTGCTTCTGGAATAACAAATGAAGCAAAATTTCTATAACCAGTGCAATCAGGACATAATCCTCTACCAGATTCTCTAGCTTCAGCAAAATTTTCACATTTAATAATTCTACCTAATAAGAAATTAGTATAATCTCTTGCACCTTGATGATTAGTAACAATTTCTTCAGCTACAGAGCCTTTTTCTGCAGTGAAATTTTGATCATATAATTTTGCACTATCAACTAAACCAGTACGATAATATCTGTTTCTTCTCATAATTTCTGGCAAAATTTTGTTAGCAGCAGGATAATATTTATCAGCAACAAACATATTTAATTTTTGGCTTGAAATAAATCCTTCTATTGCTTTTACCCATTTTTCTGATTTAATATCTACTAAATCAGCATAGATTTGGACTTCAACTTTTTCATGGAAATGATCTTCAAGAGCATGTTGAAGTTGATTTTTAACTTGAATAAAGTTATAGTCATATGACTTGCCAGAATTTCCATTTATTTGTTGTTTTTTATTAGTATAAGATGTTATTTTATTAGCTAAATAATTTTTTAAAACACCAAATGATTCAGAACATTCATATCTAAAATTACTGATAGAAGAAGCAAATAAAGAGAAACCTTCAATAGAAAGATCATCACTATTTTCTAATTGATTTTTAAAATTTTTACAAGATGAAATTACTTTAGATGAATCATCATATAATTTATCTAATATATCAAATAGTTCATTTGATAATTCAAATCTTTTTAATTCTTCTGTTAAGATAGAAATTTTAGTAGCGGTACTTTCAAAATTTGAAATATAGCCTTTAATAGAAGAATGTAATGAAGATAATCTTCCTTCGATATTTTTTACTTTATCTTGTGCAGTTTGATATGTCTTTTTTAAATCCTCAATCATTTTATAAGAATCAGAAGATACTTTATAACCAATTAAATTCTCTTTTTGAGCATTAAAAGAAGCTAATTGATTATCTATTTGACTTAATGCTGCATCTATTTCAGCAATTCTTATTTCATTGCTTTGAATATCTTTTTGTAATTCATTAACTTTATTTAAATTAAATTGATAAGAAATTCTTTTAGAAATATAACTTGATAATTTTTGTTCTTCTTTTCTATTTAAAATTTCTTGATAAATACGAGATATTTCTTCAAGAGATTTAATTTTAATTTCCATATCATCAGCTTCCATTTTCAATCTTTCATAAGAAGCAATATTAGCTTTCATGGATTCAATATTAATTTCTTGAGGAACATCACAAACATATTCAGTAATAAATTGTTCAATATTGGTAATAGGTATAAATGAAACTGCTTTTTTAAATAAAGAGAAATATTTATCTTTAATATTACCGAATTTTTCTTTAATCAATGCTTGATATTGAGCATTAGAATCGCAAAACATGAAATCGGATTTTTTATAATTTACATTAAAATAATCTAACAATTGTTTTTGTGACATTGGAACATTTAATTGACAAAAATCATTTTCTAAAAATTTATCATTTAAAAAGAAAAATTTATGTTCTTCACTGCCATCATCATAAACATCAAATACAATTCCTACTGTAAAAGGTTGATCAATTACATCATCATAAAATTCAAGACAAATATAAGAAGTAAAACGTCCTGTTCTTAAATATTTAGTTGTTCCATCTTCATTATCACCAACTTCACCTCTTAAATATCCTTTTAATGTACGTCCTGCTTTTTCATTTGCAGCTTTATTAAAGGTTCTACCAGAAGTATCGCCAAGCAAAACAACTTGTAAAGCATCAATTAATGTTGATTTACCAGCAGCATTTTCACCTGTTAAAAAATTAATTGTTCCAAAATCAATTTTAGAATTTAGGAAGTAATGCCAATTAATTAATCTTAATTTTTTTAATAATTTCATATTTTTTACCTCCTATTCACCAATATCATCAGGCACTTGTTCAATTTCATCATAAATTGAAGCAATCATTTCATTATCAATAACAAATAAAATTGATGGATTAATATAAAATTGTAAATTTCTTTCTTTAAAATCACCAGAAATTCTAGTAATAATATTATGAGCTTCTAAAAAACGATAACAAGAACCTAAAGAAGCAAAACTTGGTCTTTTATCTTGTTTAATAAGTTGCATATTCATTAAAGTTTGAATTAATTCACTTGAAGTAAAAAATACTTGTTGAGAAATAGAATCATCTTGTCTTTGATTTTCATAAACATATCTAAGACCATAAACCATTATAGAAGTAATTAAATCCATTCTAATTCTATTTTCTTCATATTCATTAGCAATAGAAATAACTCCATGACGAGAATCTTTGCTAACAATCCAACCTGAATAATGTAAATAATCAGAGACTAATTCAAAATTTCTATCAATGAAAGCATATTCTCGACTTGAGCGCATCATTTTAGCATTTCTATCATAATAATCTCTTAAAATAAATGATTTCAACATCAATGTATTTACTACATGTGCAAATTCTTCTTTTTCTGCGTTTCTTAATTGTTCATATTGCTCATCAAACATTCTTTATTCCCCCTTTTTCTTTGTATATATAAAATTAGGTACAATATATTTATTATTTTTTTCAATAGAAATATCTAATTTATCTTCTCTACTTAAATCATAAAATGAAACTCTTGATGTAGATTTAATACTAGCAAGTATTAAAAATATAAAATCTTCAACTTGTCTAAGTTTTACATCTTCAGCAGTAATTTGATTCTTATCACCAAAATTATTAGACATAAATTCCATAACATTTTCATCAGAATATTTAGAATTTTCACCAATTAAGACATTTATTGTATTTTCATCAAATGTATGCCCAAAATCATCAATTGGTATAGGTTCAGAAAATATTCTAGCTTGTCGTTTATATGGTTTTGTAATTGAATCAGAATCAATATAACCTTGTTGATATAATTTAATAGATTGAACAACATTTTTCATAATATTAGGACAATCTTTATTATTTGGATCAGCAATATTTCTAGCTAATACGGAAATAATCTTTTCAAGTTTACCTTTAATTGTTTTATCATGATTATTTAAAAAGATAACTTTTTCTGCAGAAGCTTTTACATATTCAGCTTGTGATTTATCAATTTCATTAATATCATTAGATAAACGATAATAAATATCTTGTATTCTATTAATTTTTCTAACTACATCTTGTTCAGCATCTTGATGGTTTTTTATTGAATGATTTTCTCTTAAACATTGTTCAACAATTTTTTCTCTAACAGCATCATTACTTAACCATTTTTTTAGAATATTAGAAATAGGTCCATGATATAAAGTGATTGAATCATGAGTTTTAAGAGGGTGATAAATTGGATCAACTACATCTTCTCTACATATATCAAAATGTTGTTTTAATACCTCATTTGGTTCAAACATATCATTAAGTTGTCTTTTAAAAACTTTAATAGAATGATCTAATTTAGTTACTTCAATTTCTAAAGATAAAGTATTATTATAAGCATTTTCTAACGCTCTATACATTGAATCATCTTGTAAATCATCTTCCATTTTCAAATCAGAATATGTTGTATGAACATAAGAAACGTAATGAGTAGAAGAATCATCAGCAAATTGATAAATTAGTTTAAGCATATTAATTGAATATGAAGGAAGTAATAAATATTCAACATTATTTTTTGCATCATAATCAATATAAACCCAACCTGTTTCAATTAATCTTTTCAAAATAAAATTTGCTTTATTAGCTAAAGATGGTTCAATATTTTCAAAACTAAGTTCGTCTTCATCATCAAAAGTTAATTTACAAACATCATCACCAGAACGTGATTTTAATAAATCTAAATAATCATTTTTTCTAATTCTAGATCTATACATTGTCAAAGCATCATAAAGAGTAATTAAAGCTTCACCATATATATTTTTATTTTTACTAGATAAAATCGAGAAGAAATTATCAGGAAGTTTTTCAAATAAATTCATGAACATCACCTACACTTAAAATAATAACAAATTTATATATATAAATACATCTTTTTTTAAAAAAATTTTTCTAATATAATTTATATATTAGAAAAACAATGGTAATTATTTACTTTTATATTTATACAAGTTCTCTTCATCTATTTTTCTTAATTCTACTAATTTTTTAGAAATTAAATTTTGAACATAATTAGCCAATTCTTGAGTTGTCATGTTTTGATAAAATTCTTTTTTTAAAGGCTCAAAAACATGAATATAAATTGGATATTTTTTAAAATTATTAATATGAGGATCAAGAACTCTAAAACTACCCCAAGTAGCAACTGGATAAATATCAACTCCTTGAGACATTGCCATTTTAAATGAACCTGCTTTAAATTCATTTACATCATGGTTAGCATTTTTACTTCTAGTACCTTCAGGAAAAATAATCCATTTTAAATTATCCTCTTTTAAAGATATTTTAATTTTTTTCATTAATTCAATTTCTTGTCTAAGATTCTCTCTATCAAGATATTGACAATCAATACTAGAAATTGCTTTGCCAATTAAAGGATATTTTTTTGATTCTTTTTTTGCAACAAATGTAGATTTTTGGTCTAATATTTCAATCATATTTAATGCATCCATGAATGATTGATGATTTGGTGTTAACATAAAAGATTGTTCACAAGGAAATTTTTTTAATCCTGTCAAAATAATTTCCATTCCTATAATTTTACTAAATTTAATAATTATTTTTCTTAAATCTTTATATCTTTTTTCACTAGAAATTTTTTTTCTATGTATATAATTATGATAAATTAAAGGAGCTTGAGAAATTAAATAAGAACCTTCTTTTATAATAATACCAAAATATTTATTCATTTATGAACCTCTAAAATTAAAATCACCATTTGATAAATATGTAATTTGTTCTACCACAATACACAATTTATCATCTACATTTTCTATTCTACCATCTATTGAAACTAATGTTCCACTTTTAAAATTAAAAAGAACATTTTTATTTGTTTTTGTCCACATAACACATGGAAAAATATCTTCTAAATAAATTCCATTTCTATCTTTATAAGAACGAATAACTTTAACATTTCTAAAAATTGAATTATCATCAACTTCACATAATATAGCGTTTAAAGAAACATGATTTATCATACATAAACCTCCTAATTATATTTTAATATAACTAAGAATTATTGAATCCCAAACGCGTTGCATAAATATCTCATTAATCTTCTATTAAAATATTAAATGATAATGGACTTACTTGTATCATTTTAACGTGTATTCCTTCATTTAAATAACCATTTTCATTAAAAATTAATGTATAATAATTATCAAATTCATAATTAAATGGTTTATTACTTGGATTAATAATTATACTAACAGATTTATATGGTAAAGTTTCTTGGCCATTATAAATTATTAATAATCCACCCTCATTTAAATTTTTAAAAGAAACAATTTTTGATATTATTTCTTTATCTTTTATTCTAAATACAGGCATTAATTTTTTTATTTTTACTAAATCTTTAAAATATTCAACCATTTTCCATCTTTCATCCATTTTATCATAATCAAAATGGTTAATATTATCACCAGCATTATATGAATTATGAACTCCTTTTTTTGATAAACCAATTTCTTGACCAGCGTGAATAAAAGGAATCCCATAACTTAAAATAGTTGCAGAATTAATTAAGTTAATTCTTTTTAACCAATTATCTTCATTTTCAAAATCATTTGAAATTTTAATTTTATCATATAATGTAGCGTTATCATGACATTCAACATAATTAATTGATTGATCAGGATTATTAAATAAAGGAGGAAAAGCTAGAGGAATACAAGAGCCTAAAAAGACATGTTTAAATCCATCAATATAGTTAAAATCACCTAATAAATATCCTTTAACCGCTAATTCCATATCCGAAGATTTACCTTTAACAATATCTCTAAAACGATCATTAAAAAATCCCACACCATTAACTTTATTAGCATTATACATTTTTGTTTTTTTATCACCAGGTAATGTAGAAGGCATATCCCAGCCTTCACCATAAATGATAAAATCAGATTTTAATAAATGACATTTTTCTTTGATCTCGTTAATTGTATCAATATCAATAAGTCCCATTAAATCAAATCTAAAACCATCAATACCAAATTCTTTTACCCAATATAAGCAACTTTCTATAATAAATTTTCTAGCCATTGGATGAGTAGTATTAAATTCATTACCACAAAATGACCCATTAGAAATAGTTCCATCGTTACGGTATCTAAAGTAATATCGAGGGCATAATCTTTCAAAGCAAGAACTTTCCATATTAAATACATGGTTATAAACAACATCCATTACAACTCTTATACCTGCTTTATGAAAGGCAGCAATCATCATTTTTAATTCAATTATTTTGCTATAAGGATCATGAGGATTAGAACAATAACTTCCTTCTGGAGAATTATAAAATAAAGGATCATAACCCCAATTATATGATTCTAAAGGATTATCATCACATAAAGTGCAAAAATCAAAAATTGGCAATAGTTGAACATGGGTAACACCTAAATACCTAATATAATCAAGTCCAATTGGATTATTATTTTTACTTTTACAAGATAATTCAGTTAATCCTAAAAATTTACCTTTATGGCGAATTGAAGTATGCTTAAATGACGTCATATCTCTAACTGACATTTCATATATAATAGAATCTGTGGGATTTTCTAATGGAGGTAAATAATTTTCATTTAAATCAATTTTTACAGCATTAGGATCAACAACAACTCCTTTAATAGATTGGTCAGTTAAACATTTAGCGTAAGGATCATTACTAGAAATAAGTTTCCCATTAATTCTTACTAAAAAATAATATGTTGAACCAGCAAGATCTTCATTAACTCGACCATAAAAAATTCCAGTATCGCTATCTTTTTCTAAAGCTAAAATATTTTCTTTACCATTTAAACAATAAACAACATATCCATCTTTAGCTAATGGAGAAAAAAAACGAAATGTTGTATAAAATTTATGATAATGTGCGCCCATGACCTCATCAGTATGATATAAGGAACATATTTTTTCATCTTGCAATAAAACATTCATATCTAAATAGCAAAATAAATATCTATCATCATATATTCTATATTCAGATCCTATTGTTAAAGCAGGAACATCACTTAAAACATAATGAAAATGATGACCAGTTTCTCTTTTATCTTTAATAAAAAGTTCACAAATTCTTACATTGTCACAATATAAATAAAAATGTTTAGTCAAACAATTTGTATATTTTTTATGGACATGCACATCAATTGTATGATCTAAATTAAGTGTAGCATTAAATATTTCATCAAAATTCATCGTTATTCATCCTCATCGTCTAATAATTGCTGATATTCGCTAGAAAGGACCCTCTTATTGCCCTCTCTTTTTATTATTCCATCTTTTTCTAAAGTATCTAAAATACCATCAGCTCTAGAAAAACCTATTCCAAATGTATTTTGTAATTTTGTAGTTGAACATTTACCAGTGGCAATTACAAATTTTTTTATTTCTTCATATTTTTCATCAGTATGGAAATCTTTATACATCGTTGATGGATCTCCTAGCCCAGAATTAGCCATTTCATAAGGAGTTACAACTTTAGGAGTTAAATCTTCAAAATTAGGATCATATTTTACTGGAGCTTGACTTCTACAATATTCACAAACTTCATATATTTCACGATTATCAATATATGCACTTTGAACTCTTATAATTGATTTATGATTTGGAACTTTAGCAAGTAAATCACCTTTTCCCATTAAATTTTCTGCTCCAGGTTCATCGATTATAGTTCTAGAATCTATTTGAGTAGAAACGCTTAATGCTATTCTAGAAGGAATATTAGCTTTTATATCACCAGTTATAACTTTTACTGATGGTCTTTGAGTTGCAATAACCATATAAATACCACAAGCTCTAGCCATTTGAGCAATTCTTTGAATTAATTTTGCATTTTCTCTATCGCCTTCAATAAAATCAGCAAATTCATCACAAATCAAGACAATATATGGAATTTTTTCATATCCCATTTCATCACAAATTTCCATATATTCTTTATAATTAGATGCTCCTCTACCTTTAGAAGCAAATAATTCATATCTTCTTTCCATTTCTTCAGTTAATTTCATTAATCCAATTTTTGCTTTATCAGGAGAATTAATAATAGGACATAATAAATGAGGTATATTTTGATATTTAGTAAACTCAACTCTTTTTGGATCAATTAACATTAATTTTAATTGATCAGGTCGATTTCTCATTAATAAAGAAACAATAATATTATGAACAAATACTGATTTACCTGAACCTGTAGTACCACATACTAATAAATGAGGCATTTCATCTAATCGGCAAGAAATAATATCTCCAGAAATATTTTTTCCAAGAGGGAATAACAATCTGTCTTTTGTATTTTTATTTACTTCTCTCATACATTCTTTAAAAGAAACAACATCACTTATTTCATTTCCTATTTCAATTCCAGATGTATCTTTACCTTCAACAATTGTTTCTAATCTAACTGTTTTATTACCACCAAGTCGAACCGCTAAATCATTTTCGATACTACATAAGACATTTGTTTTAACATTTGGATTCATTTTGATATCAAATCTAGTAACAGATGGTCCGATTGTATAAGAAATTGCACTAGCACCAATTCCTAAATCTTTAAAACAAGAATTGATTTTTTCTAATCTTTCATTTGCTAATGCAATTTTTCTACTTGATTCATCAGCGTTAAAACGATCTTTTAATAAACTTATTGGAGGTAATGAATAATTATTTTCATCAAATTCACTTTTACAAGGTTTATATTCACTTTCCAAAGGTTTATTTGTTCTAGAAATAGGTGTAATTTTGTCATCATCAAATAACAAATTATGATCATCATTATTTTCATCATCGCTTAAATTTTTTATTATAGTAGATGCTTTTTCTCTTTTAGGAGCAGAATATTCATCAATAGTCAAGCGATTATCAATTTTGTCTTCTGTCGATAAAATTTTATTTTCTTCTATAAGTTTATCATTTTCTTCTTGTTTAGCTTGTTTTTCTTGTTCTTGAAGTTTTAAATTATTTTCTTTTCTTAATTCTTTACGTTTTTTATGATAATTAATGATAAATTTAAAAAATCTTATTATTAAATCTTTAAATAATAAAATAAGGCCTAAAGACACAAATGAAGCAACCACAATACATGTTCCAGTTTCTGTAATTGAACTATTTAATAATCCAACAAATAAATAGCCTATAATCCCTCCACCAAGATTAGCATATATCGCATCAGTTGAACTCATTGAAAAAATACGATTTTGAGTATTATTAACTTGATTTTGATAAGATGTAAAAAAATTATTTATAGAAATATTGTTTTCCATAGAAGCTGCAATGCAAAAACCAAAAACAAGTAAAATTGCTCCTAAAATTTTTAAATCAATATGCAATCTATAAAATGTTTTTTTCACCATTAAATAGATACCAAAAAATAATAATAATAAATATATAAATATATAAAATATACCAAATAAATAAGCAAAAATATATGTTAATGCTTCGCCAATAATTCCATAATTTAAAAAACCTATGAGTGAAATTAAAACTAATATTAACCCATAAAGTATTGCTTCAGCATCAGAAGATAAAATATATTCATTAGCGTTTAATTTTGGTGTTTTCTTTTCTTTATTTTTCATAACTATATTAATATTAACATAAATAGTATTTATTATTAAATAATAAATAATAAAATTATTCTAAAAAAATAAGCAACTTATTGCTGCTCATTTTTTCTTTTTTACATAACTTCTGCTTTTGTTTCCAAAAATTATACCTTCTACAAGGATTGCACAAATAATCATTGAAATAAAAATAATATATAAATGATTTTGTGAAATACTACTATAAATCTTACAGCAGATTTTGATGGCGTTTAATCCAAATATTAAAATGATTAAATCGATTAACAATATTTCTATTGCTTTAAGTTTATCAGACATAATTTAATCCTCTTCGATAATAATTTCAACATTCTCCGTCTCTAAATCTGTATTATTTGCTTTATTGGCAAATGTTTTATTATTTTTTGGTACTTCAACCAAATTAACTAAAGCTTTATTTTCATTGGAAATAGTTAATAAAGTATTACCACCAATAATTACAGTTAAAGCAAAAATAGCAATACCAACTACACCTAAGATTCTTGCTTTATAATCAAATTTAGTTTTATTTGTTTTTTCAATCTTGTTTCTCATAACTATTTCCTTTCTATAATTCTTAATTTAGCACTTTTTGATCTTGGATTATTTTCCATTTCTATTTCACTTGGTACGATTATTTTTTTATTAATTAAAATATAATCTACATCTTTTTTATCAAGTGGAATTAATCTACTGCCTTCACCTTCGAAAGTAAATTCTTTAAAAATATTTTTAACAATTCTATCTTCTAAAGAATTAAAAGTAATAACTACTACTCTTCCGTGACTATTAAGTAATTCAAGTGCATTTCTTAAACCTTTTTTTAATGCTGTAAGTTCATCATTAACTTCAATTCTAATAGCTTGAAATACTTGTTTAGCCGGGTGTCCTTTGTTTAAAAGTACTTTTTTTGGTAAAGATTCTTTAATAATCTCTACTAATTCAAATGTGGTTTCAATCGGATTAATTGATCTTCTTTTTATGATGTTTTTAGCAATTTGATAAGAATATTTTTCTTCACCATATTCTTTAAAAATTTTTGTTAATTCATTAAGAGAATAATTATTAACAACATCGTAAGCAGATAAAGAATTATCTTTATTCATTCTCATATCAAGCTTTGCATCATATCGATATGAAAAACCACGGTCTCCTTCATCAAATTGTGCTGAAGAAACGCCTAAGTCGAATAATATTCCATCAACTTTATAAACATTTTCTTCAGCCAATTTTTCTTTAATTTCCATAAAATTTGCATGAATTATTGTAAATTTATTAGAAATTAGTTTTAAACGATCTTTAGATTCATCTATTGCTTGTTGATCTTGATCAAAACAATATAGATGACCTTCACTTAATCTTTTAAGAATTTCAGAAGAATGGCCACCACGTCCCAATGTACAATCGACATAGATACCATCTTTTTTAATGTTTAATCCTTCAATACATTCTTGAAGTAACACAGGTACATGCGTAAACATTAATTTTCTTCCTTATGATTAAGTGCTATTGTTTGAGCATTTGATTCATAATTATCATTTTGTAATTCATCAATTTTTTCAAATGTTTCTTTATCCCATATTTCTATGTGATCATTATTACCAACAATAACTACTTCTTTATCAATATTTGCTCTTAACAAATGGTCTTTAGTGAGTGTAATTCTTCCACTTTTATCTACTTCGTATTTGAAGGAGGTACTGAAGAACAATCTTTTAAATTGTCTTTCAGCGGAATTGAAGTCATTAAGAGTAGAATTTGAATTACAAATTTTCATGAATGTCTCTTCAGGATAAATATTAATACAATTATCCAATCCTTTAGTACCATAAACAACTTTACCAAGTTGATCACGGAAACTAGTAGGGATTGTGCATCTTGCTTTATCATCGAGGTTGTGTCTGAATGTACCAAAGAAAAACATAATTGCTCCCACTTTCTCCCATTTGTAACCTTATTATACCACTAGCACCCACTTTTGCAACATTTTTTTATTAAAATTAGCATAAAAAAAACTTGATACGCATATTGTATCAAGTTAAACATTATTTTTTTTAATTTATTAATTATCTAAGTCTAAATCTTTTAAGCTAGCAAAAGGAGAATTTTCTTCACTATTTTTCCTTTTGTTATATTCATCTTCAGTAATAACTTCCCAATTATCTCCACTATAAGATTCTTTATCATCGTTAGCGATCACTTTTAATGGGATGGAACTAATAATCATTGAATAAATAGTTTTATCTAAATCTAATTCATCATCCAATAAGAACACTTGTTCATTATCTACTAAATCTTTATTATATGTATAAACTATTTCATCATCTAAATCTATTTCATAATTAACTGGTTTAAGCGATCTAGTTGATCTTAAAACCATTTCTCCTTTTAAAACAATACTAACCATTATCAAATCAGAAACTAAATTAGTACTAACTTCAGCATTAATTTCACCAATTTTGTCGATTAAAGGATTATTTTCATATAATGATTTATCATAATTAATATTTTCTTCAAATAAATGTTGGCCTTTAGCTAATAATTCTTGTTTAGATATTCTCATTTAAATATCCTTTCTCAATAAAATAATCTTTAATTTTATTCATAATAAATCTAATGTCTGGGTGAGCTTGTGGGGCGCATCTTAATTCAAAAATTAATTCCCATTCTTTAAGAGAACAAGTTACTGCTATTTCTGTTTTTAATGAATTAGGTAACACTGATCTACTTAATTGAGGTGAAGAAGTTAATTCCATCATTTTAAAATATGATTTTTCAGCATTTAACATTGCTTGATACCATACTTCATATGCTTCATCAGAAATATTAACTGGTTTAATAACAGTAATTTCATTACCAAATTTATCTTTTCCATAATTACAATATCTTGTTGATTCTTGTGAAAATGAAGCAAGCCTATGTCTAACTAATTCATGAGTAACACCTCTATCAGTAATTAATTTAATAGAAATTCTTTGATGTACTTCTCTTTCTAAATAAGTTAATTCTTTAAAATCTTCTATAATTGAAATATTATAATCTTTAAATTTTTTTGTTGGTGTTTCAAATAAATCAGGATATAAATTGCTTAAAAAATTTATAATAGGCAATAAAGGTTCATAATTGTGATCAGCATTATAATAATTTAAAAACGCTCTTAAATTAAATGAAACAAGTGGAAAAGAAATATTTGTAAAATCAAAAAATAATAATTCATTCTCTTTTAATAAATCATAATATTCATTATCAATTTTTAAAACAAAAGCATAATGTTCAAGAACTGATCCGTGATTAAATACACAAATTTTTTTTACAAAATTAAGTGCTGAATCTTCAGTTATTTTATCTTCTGATTTATAACAAACTCTACCACATAATTCAATTTTTTGAAAAAGTCGTTTTTCATCTATTTCATAAAAAGATTGGTTAATTACTTTCATTTATTATTAACTCCTTAAATATACTTTATATTGATTATTTAACGAAGAAATAAATTTTTCTTCAACTGGATTAATGTCTTCATCTTTTAAAGTTCTATCTAGTGAAGAATATTTAATAGCAACAGCTAATGATTTAAATCCAACAGGTAAAAATTCACCTTCATAAACATCAAATATACTAACGTCTTCAATAATTCCACGAGATTCTTTTTTAATAACATTAATAATTTGTTCACTACTAACATTTTTATTAACTACAAAAGCATAATCTCTTTCAATAGAAGGAAATTTAGATATTTGTTGCATTTTCTTTTGAGAAACTCTTAAAGATAAAAATTCACTTAAATTCATATCTAAAATATAACAAACACCATATTCTTTATTATAATTTGGATGAATTTCACCAAATACTGCACAAACTTTCTTATTAACAATAACTTTAGCACTTCTTCCTGGATGATAATATGGAGAATCGTCTAAGCGTTCGATTTTATAACGTTTAAAATCTAATCCTAAAATTTGCATTATAGCTTCAAAAACACCCTTAATATCATAAAAAGTGAAAGGAGTTTTTTCTAAAGAAGATTTAATTTCTCTATTACCATTTAAAACACAACATAATTCTTGATATGTAGTTTTATCTGTAGTAACATCACTTATTTCAAATAATTTCAAATCTTTATTTTGATGTGCTAAATTATAATTCATTATTTCTAAGCAAGATGAAACTATACTTCTTCTTACTAAAGAATGTTCTATTGTCATTGGATTTTTAATTTTTATAGCTTGATCATCGTTTAACACTACAAATTTATCATTTAATTCTGGAGAAATTAAAGTATAAGTCAATATTTCATTAAATGAATGTGAGATTAAATGTTCCCTAATATTTTTCTTTAATTGTTGTTCTCTAGATAATCCACCAACAGTTGTTACCATTTCAGGAAGTTTAGGTTTAATAGTTGATAAACCGATAAATCTAAATATTTCTTCAGATAAATTAGCATCACATCTTAAATCAATTCTATAATGAGGTGGATAAGCAATAAAATTATCATTATCAACTTTTTTAATTTTAATATTTAATCTTCTAAAAACATCATCCATTTGATCAACGCTAAATTCATAGCCTAATCTTTTATTAATATATGAATATGAACATGGAATTTCTATTTCATTATAATCTAAAGTAGTATATCTAGTAGTTTTATATACAGTTTTAGCATCAGCTAATTCTATTAATAAATTTGTAGCTAAAGCTAATACATCTTCATCTTGATATGGGTCAATACCTTTCACAAAATGAGCACTTGATTCAGAACTCAAACCAATTCTAACACTTGTTCTTCTAATAGTTGAGCCTAAAAAATTAGCACTTTCAACTATTAAATTTTTAGTATTATTATCAACTTGGCAGTTTTTACCACCCATAATACCACCTAAACAACAAACTTTATTATCAACAGTAACACAGATATCACCATTTTTAATTTGATAAGTTTTATCATCTAAAGCAACAAAATCGCATTCGACATCATTTCTAACGATAAATTCATCACTTGTTAATTTATCTTTATCATACATATGAAGTGGTTGACCAGTAAGTAACATAACAAAATTACCAATATCAACAATATTATTAATTGAACGAATTCCAGAACTAATCAAAAAAGACTTTAACCATTTTGGGGATTCTTTAACAACGATATTATTAATTTCTTTAACAGAAAATTGAGGACAATCTTTAGTTAAAGAATTAACTTTGATATTAGAATTAGCTTCATTATCAAAATGATATTCAGGAATATTAACTTTTCTATCAAATAAAGCACCTAATTCTTTTGCTAAAGAATAAATTGCTAAACAATCAGATCTATTAGCTAAAACATTAATATCTAAGATATAATCATCTAAACCTAAATATTCTAAAACATTTTCTTCACCAATAGGAGCATTATCATCAAGTTCTTCTATTCCAGATACTTGTTTTTCACTTAAAAAGTTTTTATCTACTCCTAATTCATATAAAGCACAGCACATTCCTTCAGAAGAAACACCACGAATTATTCCACTATTGATTGTTACTTTAGCTTTTTTTAGTTCAGCACCAACTCTAGCAACAATAACTTTTAATCCTGTTCTAGCATTAGGAGCCCCACAAACAATTTGTTTAATACCATATTTAGGACCTAAATCAACTTTTAAAACATGTAAATGATCACTATCAGGATGATTTTCACAACTAATAATTTGACCAATGACTAAATTTGTAGCGTCAGCAACTTTACTAACTTCTTCAACTTCTAAACCTGAAAAAGTTAATTTATCAACTATATCTTGGACAGTTAAACCATCTAAATCAACATATTTTTTTATTAAATTTAAACTAGCACGCATGTTAATTACTCCTTATCAAATTGTTTTAAAAATCTTAAATCATTAGTATAGAATCTTCTAATATCATCAACACCATATTTAAGCATTGCCACTCTTTCTATACCAATACCAAATGCAAATCCTTGATATTCTTTATTATCAAATCCACACATTTTTAAAACATTAGGATGAACCATACCAGCACCTAATATTTCAATCCAGCCTGTTCCTTTACAAAGAGAACAACCTTTACCACCACATTCAAAACAAGAAATATCAACTTCAACAGATGGTTCAGTAAATGGGAAATATGAAGATCTCATTCTAATCTCTCTTTTTTCACCAAACATGCTTCTAGCAAATAATAATAAAGTTCCAAGCAAATCTGATAAAGAAACATTTTTATCAATAACTAATCCTTCAATTTGACCAAATTGATGTGAATGAGTTGCATCATCATCTCTACGATAAACTTTTCCTGGTGAAATAATTTTAATTGGTCCAACTCCATTGCTTGCTAACATAACCCTAGCTTGAACAGGAGATGTTTGAGATCTCATAAGATGATTGTCATCAATAAAAAATGTGTCTTGCATATCTCGAGCAGGATGTCCTTTAGGAACATTTAATAATTCAAAATTAAATTCATCTGTTTCTACTTCAGGTCCTTCTGCAATTTTATATCCCATTCCAATAAAAATTTGACTTACTTCATCAACAATAGAATTAAATAAGTGTTTACTACCTCTAGATAAACCAACACTAGGTAATGTGATATCAATTATTTCTTTTTTTAATTTTTCATCAAGAGCCTTTTTCTCTAATTCAATTTTTTTATCTTCAATTAATTTAAGAATATTATTTTTTACTTCATTAATATTTTGACCAAATTTAGATCTTTCTTCACCTTTTAATTCTTTCATTTTTGACATAAATGACATTAATTCACTCTTCTTTGAAAGATAAATGTTCTTAAAATCATTAAGTTGATCAACGTTTTCAATTCCTTTAATTTTTTCTAAGGCTTCATTATATATTTCTTTTATTCTTTCTAACATAAAATTACCTCTTCACATTCTTAAATTATCATATTAACTAGTTAATATGTCAATGTTAAAACAAAAAACAAA
>CAJKZK010000018.1 GCA_905204225.1 uncultured Bacillota bacterium | reverse complement strand
CTCTTCCGATCTTAATTATGTTCAAATTATATATAAAGATTATTTAATTAATAATAAAATTGATTTAAATAATGCAACCATTAATACTAAAAAAGAATATAAATATACATTTACTTGGAATGGTAGATTAATGGACAAAGATATGTTAGTTAACCCTAGTGATTATTTTTTAACTTCTTTTGATGTTAAAGTTTATAATGATGAAGCATTAACTAATGAAACATCAACATTTTATGTAGGAGAAAAAATATATTATAAAATATTTGATATTATGCCAAGTATGGCTTTTGTAGATGTTAAAATTGATGTTGAAGGAACAGGAGTTTATGTAGATGTTGATTATTTAGATAATGTAACTATTAAATGCACTACTACAGGTAAAGCTACTATAACTTTTTCTTCAAATGGTATTGAAAAGAAAATAAATGTGGTTGTTCAAACTCCTAAACCAGAAAAAATTGAATTTGATCCAGAAGATGTATGGACTAAACATGAAGTAAAAGTTGGTAAAACAGTTGATCTATCTTCTAAATATTCTGTTATTCCTAGTAATGCTTCAAAAGAAGTAACTTTTAGTATTGTTTCTGGAAACGAATATGCGTCTTTAGAAGATGATTTATTTGGAGATAATGTTATTTTAAGAGGAAAAAAAGCTGGCATTGTAAAAATAAGAGTTACTTCAAATGTAGATAAAAATGTTTTTGATGAATGTGATTTTAGAGTTGTGGAGGAATAATATGAAATTAAAGAATAAGTTTTTAATAATTTTACCATTAATTTTAGCAAGTTGTAATCCTATTAATAATTCAGATGATATAGTGGAAATTAAAGGGAATTTAAAAATGGAAGTAAATACTACACAACAATTAACTTTATCTAAAGAAATTGATAATGTTATTTGGTCTTCAAGCAATGATTTTATTGCTAGAGTGAAAAATGGATTAGTTACTGCTTATAATGTTGGTAATGTGACTATTAATGCTAAATATGACGATAAAGTTGCTAGTTTTGATATTGAAGTAATTAAATCATTAAATATTAATTCTTTAAATGGTTTAATATCTATTTTAAATGAAAATAAAAATAATGAAGTAAATTATCAAGAAATTCATTATATAGAACAAGCAAATAAAAGTAATACAGAAGAAAAGTTATATAGATTTAATAATAATTATTATGTAGATAAAAAAGAAAATTATTTAACAGCTTTAGGACAACAAGTTATAGACAATTCTCAAGAATTTTATGGTGAATATAATAAATATTGTTATGATTTAAGTATTGGTAATAATTCTTATGTTTCTAAAAAGAAAATTGTTGAAGAAAATGCTAAAGATAATGAAATTAGTAAAGATAATTTAAATAATAAACTTAATCAATCAATTTATTTAAATAGATTTATAACTAAATTTAGTGATTCTTATACTGGATATGTTGATACTAAGGATATTATTGTTGAAAGCGTAATAGATAAAGAAATCAAAACAAATTATTTTTCTTTTTCTAAACATGTCTGGGATAATAAAATTAATTGTGATTATAAAACATATACTTCTAATTTTATTTTTGATTTAGATGGTAAACTTAAATCAATTGATTATCAATTTAAAAATTATGGTGATGATCAATATAATATTGAATTAAATAAACTGAATGATGATGCAGAAGTTAAAGAATATAGTTCTATAAAAATAGAATTTTTAAATGAAAATTCTTTATCAACTTCTCCTCTTATTCCAACAAATTATTTTATTAATGAAATAAAAGAAGCAATATATCAAACTAATATTAAAGTTGGTGATATTTTAGTTAATAAAAATGTTAAAGCAACATCTTTTATTCCTAATACTGCTTTAGATTATGACAATATTGAAATATATGATGTAATTAATCCTAATGATAAAGTGGTAATTTCTTATGATAATGGAATCTATACTGCTTCTAGTCAAGGAGAAGCAACTTTAAAAATTAGAATGAAAAATTCTTTAGATGTAACATATTTATTAAAAGTGGAGGTTAAATAAATGAAAAATAGAAATTTAGTAATATTAGGTTTAGGTATTTTATTAAGTTCTTGTACAGGAAACAATACTTCATCTACACCAATAACTTTAGAAAAAGCATTATTAGAATTAGGAGATAATTTTCACACTGTTTATCAAGATAAAAATGGTAGTTATGATTATTATCAACAAGATAATTTTTCATATGATACATATAATAATATTGGTTTATTGACTATGAAAAATGGTGGATGTTATGAATTTACTATTGCAGATAATAATGTTGTTTGTTCTTTACCATCTATTAATAGCACTAAATATTATGAAGATTATATATCAAATATTGATTTATCAATTGATGATTTTTTAGAAGTTGATGGTGCATATATTTCAACTGATAAAAAAGTTTGTGATCAAGTAGCGTCATTAGCTAATTATTATGATATTAATAAAGTAGAAGTAGAACTAGAAAATAGTAAATTGAAATTTTATTTATATAATGCTGATGATTCATTAGCTGTTTCTGGAATTGTAATGGAAAATGAAGCAGAATATGAACCAATTACTACTTTTTTAAATACATATGAAAGTCCAAATAAAATCAATAATGAAAATACTGAATTAGTAAATAGATTTAATGGATTAAAAAATAATTATACTTTTGAAGTAGGTAATACAAGCGTCAAAATGAATCAAAACGGTTATTTTAATTCTTCTACAAATCAAGGCTTTATTATTTTAGATGATGGAGTACATGCTTGTACATTATCTAATAATACTTTTGGAGTGTATTATGATGCAGTATATACTTTAGAAGAATATTATAATTTGTTTAATTTAGATAGAATATATTTTAATAAATTCATTAAAATAAATGATACTGAATATTTTACTTTTGATGATTATAATATTTATTCTTTGTCTAGTTTCTTTGGTGCAGATTATTCTAAAGTATCACATATAAAAATAAAATTAACTGAAGAAAAAATACATATATCTTTTAATTTAAAAAATCAAGTTCTCTTAGAAGGTGATCTATTTAATATTAATAATACAAATATTTCTTATTTAGATAATTATATTTCAAATGGATATAAACCTTCTTTAAAAACTTATGATAATGCTGAATTGGTTAATTTAACTTCATCTTTAGATAAAAATTTTACTTTTCAAAAAGAAGATGAATATGCTTCTGATCAAGAAAAGAAATATTATCCTATATATTCTACTGAAAAAGGTAGATTATTAAAAAAAGAAGAAATATTTGATGTAAAAACTAATTATTATATATCTAATGATATTGCATACAATTATGTAATTAAAAATGATAATATTAATTTATCAATTGAAAATACTTTATCAATGGAAGAATATAATAAACTATATAGTTTTAAATCAATCGATTTTAATACATTCGAACCTTTAGGAAATAATAGATATCAAACAACTGCTGCACATAATTTGAAAATATTAAATTATATCTTAGACGGTAGTCTTTATGATAAATATCAAGATAAAGCAATTGTTGAAATAAAAGATAATAAAATATATTTTGAATTAACAGGAAAAATGGCTTCTTCAAAAGGTTATATTGAAAATATAGGGACTACTACAATAGATAAATTTAATAATGATATTGTTGTCCCTACTTGGATAAATTCTAATAATTCAACATTAAATCAATATCTTAACAATTTAAAAAATAATAATAATTTTACTGTTTTCTTTACATCTAATAGTGATACAGGTGATGTATATTCTGAACAAGATTATGATTATTGGACAAATGAAGCAATATATTTTGGCTTACATAAACAAGGCATAGCTTGCTCAGAAAATGGATATTTATATGAATATGGTGATGTACGTGATGAAGATACTGAACAAGAATATTTCACTCTTGGATCACATCCATTAACATATAAATCAATTAGTGAATTTAATCCATTATCTTCATTAACTGAAGAATGGATAAATCGTATAGAAAAAATTGATGAAAAACATTATCAAACAAGTTATAACTATATAATATCAGCATTTTCAAATTTAGTTGACCTTAACGCTAATACTAAAAAAATTGAATTTGCATTAGAAAATAATGAATTATCAATGACATTTATTGATGGTGATAATGATACATACGGACCAATAATTATTAAAAATGTTGGTAATACTAAAATTCCTAGTTTTGCTAATACTCCAAAGATTTATTAATAATTAAAAAATAATGGTTAATACTATTTTTAGGAGATAAACTCCAAGAAAGGATTAATCATGAAAAATACACAAAAAAAAGTAACCTGTAGACCATGCAAAGAAGAAAATAATTGGGAGATTGAGACTCCAGGTGGCAAAGTTTTACCAAATCATTTTTCTACCAAACAAGAAGCAATGAGAGTTGGTAAAAAATATGCAATGGAAGCAGGAGCAGAATTTGAAGTTTTAAATAAAACTCAAAATAAACAAACAAAAAATCAAAAAAAAGCTTCAAGTAAGTAAATTATAAAATAGGTAACTTTAATGTTATCTATTTTTATACTTGATTTTATACCCACAGGGGGTATATATTATTAGTGATAAAGGAGTATGTTATGGAAAATTGTTGTAATAAAACTAAGCAAAGAACTGATGAAGAAAAGAAAAAAATTATTGCTAGACTTCATAAAATAAATGGTCAAATTAATGGTGTTGAAAAAATGATTAATGATAATAGATATTGTGATGAAGTTTTAACTCAATTATTAGCCATTGAAAAATCAATTAAATCTGTTTCTGATTATATTTTAGAAAATCATATGAAGTCATGTATGGTAAATCACGTTCAACATGGTGATTTATCTGATATTGATAACATTATTGAATTAATAAAGAGGTTTAAATAATGAAAAAAACATTTTATATAGAAGGTATGACATGTGCTAGCTGTGTTAATCATGTTGATAAAAGTGTTAGAAAAGTCAAAGGTGTAGAAGATGTAAATGTATCTTTATTAACAAATTCTATGGAAGTAGATTATTCTTGCGCCGATAAAGACATTATTACAGCTGTTGATAATGCTGGATATAAAGCGTTTTTAAATAAAACTAAAGAAAAGAAAGACTATTCATTAAGAAATTTGATAGTGGCTTTTGTCTTTTTAATTTTATTAATGTATGTTTCTATGGGTCATATGATTGGTTTACCTTTACCACCATTTTTATCTGGACATGAAAACGCTCTATATTTTAGTTTAGCTCAATTGATTTTAACTTTACCTATTGTGATTATTTATCATCATTTTTTTGTTACTGGTTTTAAAAGATTAATTAAATTAAGTCCTAATATGGATTCATTAATTGCTATAGGGGCTACAGCTAGTTTAGTTTATGGTGTCTTTGCTATTATTATGATTGGCATTGGTTTATCTAATAATAATCATGAATTGGTAATGGCATATCACGAAAGTTTATATTTTGAATCAGCTGCAATGATTTTAACATTAGTGAGTTTTGGTAAATATTTAGAAAATAAATCAAAAAAAAGAACAACTTTAGCCATTACTAAATTAATGGATTTAGCACCTAAAAAAGCTATATTATTTATTAATAATGAAGAAAAAGTAGTAGCTCTAGAAGAAGTAAAAAAAGGTGATATATTAATTATAAAAAAAGGTGAACAAGTTCCTGTTGATGGAAAAATAATTTATGGTACAGCTTCTATTGATCAAAGTAATATTACTGGAGAGAGTTTACCTGTAGTTAAAAATGTTAATGATAGAGTTTTTTCTTCAACAATTATTTCTTCTGGGTATATTAAAATAGAAGCAGAAAAAGTTGGAGAAGATACTTCTATTGCTAATATTATTCGTTTAGTAAAAGAAGCAAGTGATTCAAAAGCCCCTATTTCAAAATTGGTTGATAAAGTTTCAGGAATTTTTGTTCCTGTTGTAATGGGTATAAGTATATTAACTTTGGTTGTTCATTTAATAATTTCAAAAAATTTTGAATCTTCATTTAATTACGCTATTTCTGTTTTGGTTGTAGCGTGTCCATGTGCTTTAGGTTTAGCTACTCCAGTAGCAATTATGGTTGGAACTGGTAAGGGAGCACAATGTGGATTATTAATAAAGAATGCAGAAATACTAGAAAAAGCTCAATATATAAAAACCATTGTTTTAGATAAAACAGGTACTCTAACTGAAGGCAAACCTAAAGTAACAGATGTTATTAGTTATGATGATAATTTATTAAATGTTGCTTATTCATTAGAATATTATTCTGAACATCCTTTATCTAACGCAATTACTTCTTATTGTGAAAATAAAAATGTTAATTTATTAAAAATTAATAATTTTATTTCTTTAGAAGGTAAAGGCTTAAAAGGGATGATAAATGAAGAATATTATTATGCAGGTAATTTAAAATTAATTAAAGAATTAAAACTTGATAATGAAGAATTAATTCAATTATATGATAAATTATCATTTGAATGTAAAACACCATTAATTTTTGCTTCTAGTAAGAAAATATTAGGTATTATTGCAGTTAGTGATATGTTAAAATCTAGTTCTAAAGAAGCTATTCAAGAATTAAAAAAATTAGGAATAGAGACTATTATGTTAACAGGTGATAATAAAAATATTGCTTCTCTTGTAGCTAAACAAGTTGGTATTGATAAAGTGTATGCTGAAGTTTTTCCAGAAGATAAACAACAAGTTATTAGATCTTTAAAAAAAGATTCTCATCATTTAGTAAGTATGGTAGGTGATGGAGTAAATGATGCTTTAGCCTTAACTAGTGCTGATTTAGGTATTTCTATTGGAGGAGGTAGTGATATTGCTAAAGAATCAAGTGATATTGTTTTATTAAGAAATGATTTAGAAGATGTTAAAAATATTATTTTATTAAGCAAAAGAGTTTTTTTAACAATTAAAGTTAATTTGTTTTGGGCATTTTTCTATAATTGTATAGGTATTGTTTTAGCTACTGGTTTACTTGAACCTTGGTTACATATAAAACTTAATCCAATGTTAAGCTCATTGATGATGAGTATATCTAGTGTATTTGTAGTAGTAAATGCTTTAACAATTAATTTATTAAAAATAGGAAAAAAGGAGAATAAGAAAATGAAAAATATTGTTTTAAATGTTGAAGGAATGATGTGTAATCATTGTAAAAAACATGTTGAAGATGCTTTAAAAAGTGTAGGTGGAGTTACTAAAGTAGAAGTTTCTTTAGAAAAAAAGAACGCTACTATTGAATGTAATGATTATGTAGATGTTGAAACTTTAATTGAAGCAGTTAATAAAGAAGGCTATTCTTGTAAAAAATAGTTTTAATATTATTTTATCTTTCATAAATTTTATAGAGGATGAAATTTATGAAAAAATATAATATTGCAATAATAGGTGCAACAGGATTAGTTGGTTCAATGTTTATTAAATTATTAGAAGAATATAATATCCCTATTAATGAATTAAAATTATATGCTTCTAGTAAATCAAAAGGTAAAATAATTAAATTTAAAAATAAAAATTATATTGTAGAAGAATTATCTAATAATAGCTTTGATAACATTGATTATGCTTTATTTGCTACTAATAAAGATATAAGTGGTAAATATTGTTTAATTGCAGAATCTAAAGGAGTTATTTGTATAGATAATTCTTCTTTTTTTAGAATGAAAGATGATATTGCGTTAGTTATTCCTGAAATAAATTATGATGATATTAATTTAACTAAAAGAAAGATTATTGCTAATCCTAATTGTTCTACAATTCAATGTTTATTAGTTTTAAATATTATAAATAAAATCTATAAAATAAAAAAAATTATTTATAATACTTATCAATCAGTTTCTGGAAGTGGTATGAAAGGTATTTTTGATTTGCAAAGTACTTTAGAAGGTTATCATCATGATTTTTATCCATTAGATATTTCTTCTACTTGTATCCCTTTAATTGGCGATATAAAAGAAAATAATTATACAGAAGAAGAAATTAAAATGATTAATGAAACAAAAAAGATATTACATTTAAACGATGTTGATATTTCTTCTACTTGTGTTAGAGTGCCTATTTTTTATGGACACGGTGTTTCTATATATTTAGAATTTGATCAAGAAATTGAAATAGATGTTATTGTTGAAGAATTAAAAAAATATGATTATATTTATTTAAATAATATAGCTAATACTATTGATGTATATAATACTGATAAAGTAAGTGTAGGGAGAATAAGAAAAGGGATTAATAATAAATCAATGTGGTTATATTGCACTGCTGATAATTTAAGAATTGGGGCTAGTAGTAATGCATTAAAAATATTAAAAAAAATGATTTCATAATGAAAAATACATGATAAAATAAAGATACAAGGTGGTGGTTATATGTTAATGAATTTAGTTAATTTTCTTCCAACTGCAGGTCAAAATATCAAATTTGATTATGTTTCTATTGTCTTAATTGTAATATTAGTAATTGGTTTAATTTATGGTGTTTTTAAAGGATTTTTAAAAACAGCTTTATCAATTGTTGTATACATTGGTTCAATTGTTATAGCAATTTTTGTTACTAATCCTTTAGCTAATTGGCTTAAAACTTTACCAATGAATGAAAGTATCAATAGTGGCGTTTATAATTGGTTAAATACCGGACATGAAGAAGCATTTCAAATGGTTTTAACTATGGAAAATAAAGATACAGTTATTCCTGAAGCATTAAAAGCATTTGGTTTACCAGAAGCATTGAGTTCCATAATAAATCCATTTATCAATGGTAATATTCCTAGTGAAGGTATTCAAGTTGGAGAATTTATTACAACTACAATTACTAATTATATTTTGATGGCTATAGCGTTTGTTATTGTTTGGCTTGTTTCATTTGTAATTTTATTAATTGTTAAAATGTTAATTAAAAAAATTTTAAAAGTTAAAGCGATTAATGTTATTGATAAATTGTTAGGTGTTGTTACAGGTTTAGCGTTATCTATATGTATTTGTTTAGTTGCTAGTTATGGTTTAGCATGTGTAATTAATCTAAATGAAAATGTTTATAATTATTTTAAAGATGTGATGTATTTAGAAGATGATAATGTATATACAATATCTAAAATGTTATATGAAAATAATTATTTACAACAATTAATTAATATGTTTGCTAATAAATAATTATTTAATTTGTTTATTTACTTCATATAAAGCAATTGTTACTGCCATAGGTAAATTAAGAGAATCTATTTTATTTGAATGAGAAATAATTATAGAATCATCGTTTAAATATGAAATAGGTAATCCAGAAGATTCATTACCGAATACTAAAGAAAATAATTCATTATTATTGAATTTAGTGTCCTGTAATGTTTTTTTTGCTTGAAGCATAAATGAATATAATTTATGATCTGGATATTGCTTAATATATTCTTCAATAGTATTGAAATATTTAATATTACAAGAAAAAAATGATCCCATAGCGGAACGAATTACTTTTGGATCAAATATATCTATTGCAGGTTTTATAACTGCAATATCAGTAAAACCAAAACCTAAAGCACTTCTAATAATTGTACCAAAATTACCCATATTCATTGGATTTACTAAAACTAAATGTTTATTGTTTTTATTTAAATTCATAGAATATTTATTAAATATCGCAGCAACATAACAATTTTCTTTGTTAGATAATTTATCTAATAATTTATCATTAATAACCATTTCAACATTATTTCTTAAAGAATTAATCAAATTTATTACTTCTTGGTTTTTAAAAGAAGAATGCATTATTATTTTAATTACATCCTTATTATGGTTTTGTAATAATTCAATAGTAGGGAACGCTCCTAAAGTATATGAATAAAATGAATCTTTTTTGTAAGTTTTAATTTCCATAAATAAATTATAAAACAAAAATTATATTTATTGAATGAAATTATAAAAAAATATATTATATTTGTATGGAAAAAAATGTATTTGAAAAAGAATTTGAATTAAGAATAAGCGATTTTGATTGCTTTGATAAAATTAAACCAAGTGTTATACTTGATTTCTTTCAAGATGTAGCAGGTGAACATGCTGATATTTTATCAGTAGGATTCAATGATTTAATAAAAAAAGATTTAATTTGGGTATTAGTTAGAACTAAATATGAAGTAATTAAAGAACCTACTTTATATTCAAAAATTAAAGTTAGAACATGGCCTCATCCTAAAGGAAGAATTGATTTTGATAGAGATTATTTAATTCTTGATGAAAATAATAACATATTAATAAAAGGTACATCAAAATGGGTTATAGTTAATTATAAAACTCGTAGATTAAGTCTTACAAAAGATATAGATTTTAATATAGAATTTTATCAAGAAAAAAATTATTTAGAACCTTTTAATAAACTTCAAGATTTTGAGCTTGATGATTCATTTATCTCATTTAATTATCAAACTTTATTTACTGATTTAGATCATAATGGACATGTTAATAACATTAAATATGCAGATATGATTTTAAATAGCATTGATTTTAATGAAAATGATAATATTAAATTATTTGAAATTGATTATATAAAAGAATTAAAAAAAGGAAATTCAATAACTACTTATTATAAAAAAGAAAATAACACTATATTAATAAAAGGAATTTCTGAAGAAAATAATATTTATTTAGCTAAAATTGTTTTAGCTTAATGGGGCAATAGTTCAGTTGGGAGAACATAACATTCGCATTGTTGAGGTCGCCAGTTCGATTCTGGTTTGCTCCACCATATCGAAACAATAGGATTGATACCAAAAATATCAGTCCTTTTTTCATTTTATAGGGCTATTTCGCTTATTTCATGCATAAATTGCTTGATTTTGGGTGAAGTAGCCTTTTTTTCTTGCCTGTTTTAAAAGCTGGTATTTTATCAAAAACACGAACTAGCAATAAAAAGCACGAACTGACTATCAAAAACACGAACATACTTTAACCTTTGTTAATAGGCCTCTAGGGAAAGATGTTTAAGGCCTTTTTTGCGGTTGCATGGAAGCTGGCTACCAAATTTTTTGGATGTCTTCTAAACGTTCCCTGAACAATCAAGATAAAAATGATAGACAAAATTAGTACTATATAGTACAATATAGTAGGGTGATTGAATGGTTATTTGTATTAAGGATAAGATTAAGAATATCAACGCGGTCATTGGCTGTAACATCTGCTGCAGGTACTGCTACGCCAAAGCAGTGGCAAATAGATTCCACCTGACAGACGATTTCTCTAAGCCAATTGCGAATTTGCATAAATTAGAAAGATTAAGAAAGCCTGGAGTATATTTTTTGACAGGGATGTCCGATTTGTACCTATGGAAAAAGGAGTGGCTTGATAAGTCATTCGAATTGTTAAAGGAGTCTCCGAAAACAGTGGGGATATATTTGACTAAAGCCCCAAATAAAATAAAGCTTGACGACATTCCCGATAATGCTTGGATGGGAGTCACTATCACATCGAAATCGGATTTATGGAGGTTGAAAGCATTAAAGGAAAATATCAAATGCAAGAACTATCACGTAACATTTGAGCCGTTATTCGAGGATCTGGGCGACATTGATTTATCGGGAATTCAATGGATAGTCATCGGAACAGAGACCGGGAAATGCAAGGGCAAGATAGATGCCAAAAAGGAATGGGTCAATCATTTGGTGAATGTCGCTAGAAAATACGGCTGCAAGATTTTTTTCAAAGAACAGCTCGTTTATAACGTCATGGGCGAAGAAAACGCAATTCAAGAGCTCGCTTTAGAGATGGAGGAAGCATTGAAATGAAGAAACATTACGGCGGAACCCTTATCTCCCAAATCAAGCAGCTTCAAGATAGGGTTTTCAACAAGATTCTAAAAAAAGAGGGCATATACGAATTCAACGGGCAGCAAGGTAGGATCCTTTTTTCATTATGGAAAAAAGAAAAACTCTCCTTGATAGAATTATCGAAAAGGACTTCTTTGGCTAAAACAACATTGTCTTCGATGGTCGAGAGGATGAAGAATGATGGCCTTTTGATTGTCGAGGAATCCAAAGAGGACAAAAGGAGTCTGATTATCTATTTAAGCAACAAGACGCTATCGCTTGAAAGCAAGATAAATAGGGCTACAAAAAGAATGGGCGATATTTTCTACAAAGGCCTTGGCGAAGAAGAGGCAAGCGAGTTAGATAGATTGTTAAATAAAGTAAAGGAGAATCTAAAAGATGAATAAGAACATAGTCATCAGGCAAATCCAAGTCAAAGACGTAATGACAAAATCTAACGCCCCTATAGGAGGATATTGCGTCAACCCTTATGTCGGATGCACTCATGGCTGTAAATATTGTTATGCCTCATTCATGAAAAGATTCACAGGCCACACGGAAGAATGGGGAACGTTTTTGGATGTCAAGAATTGGGAACCGATCAAGAATCTAGATAAATTCAAAGGCGAGCATATCATTATTGGGACTGTGACTGATGGGTATCTGCCAGAAGAGGCCAAATACAAGAACACTAGAAAACTATTGGAACAATTGGTGGGTGTTGATGCAGAATTATTGATATGTACGAAATCTGATTTAGTAGTTAGGGATTTGGATTTGTTAAAGAAATTCGACAAAGTTACGGTTTCTTGGTCAATCAACACTTTAGACGAAGGGTTCAGAAGCGATATGGACGATTCCGTGTCAATAGAAAGAAAATTAAAAGCAATGAAAGAAGTGTATGATGCTGGGATTAGGACTGTATGCTTCATTTCGCCGGTATTTCCAGGCATTACGGACTTCAATAAGATATTCAAATTAGTTAAAGATCAATGCGATTTGATATGGCTTGAAAACCTTAACCTAAGAGGTGGATTCAAAGGGAAAATAATGGATTATATCAAAGAAAAACACCCTGATTTGTATCCTTTATACGAAAAGATATATAAGAAAAAAGACAGGTGCTTTTTTGAAAAATTAGAAAAAGAGGCTGAGCAATTAGCCAAAGATAACGATTGCCAATTCGTGGATAACGAGACTCCCTATGGAAGAGCTAAAAAAGGTCATCCAATAATCGTTGACTATTTCTATCACGAAGAGGTTAGAGGCTCAAACAACACAGGAAAAAGAAATAGGAAGCAAGAGGGAAGATAAGTTGAAGTCAGCAATCACATGTGATGCAAAAAACAAATAGCGCTTTCCATTATTTTAGAAGCACTTAATATTTTTTATATATTTAATACCTAAACAAACGAAGAAAAGGTAATAGATAATGGTGAATATACCAATCATAATCTAGCCACATATCTAAAGTTGCTTGGCGTATCAACCTTAATTTTTGGTGGGATTGGCCTCTTGCGGAGTTGAAGCTGCGACTGCTTCAGGCCTTGATTTGATATTAGGAGCCACTGGTGATATCAAAGACGTAATTAAAGCGTTTAAAGATGGAAACTTACATTGTAATCCAAATGCCATGCATCGGTGAAGCATTGAAGGACATCATCATGAATATTAATTGAATAATACACCATTTTTCGGCAAGATGAGTGGCTTTTTGATAAGATAGGAAACGGTATGTAATCATATTAAATGTTATGTTTTTAGACATATTTAAACAATAGGATTGATACCAAAAATATCAGTCCTTTTTTCTTTATATAAAGTGAAATTTGCTCTATTTGCCAAGTTAGAAGTAGGCCTTGTGGAAATGTCGCTAGGTACTTTAACAGGTTTTTTTAATTTTAGAATATAAATACGGAACGATAGGAGTTTTCTATATATAAATGTCAATATAATAAAAGTATTAGAAGTGTGCAAATAAGATTTCTATTTTTATAAAAAGTAAAATAAATTAAAATACGATATTTTTATTTTGTTACCTACAAAAAGTTAATGCAGTCCAATAAAATTCGAAAAATTGTAAAAAGTAATAAAATAAATTATAATATATATATAGGCTCTACAAAAGAAAGAAGTTCGTTATGCCAAAGAAGCTAACTATTAAAGAATAAAGTAAAAAAGTTAACTTTTGAGAATTTGTTATGTTTAAGAGTTATGGACACAACAAAAACTGGTATTAAAAATGAGAATTTCAAAATACCATTGATCTTTGAAAATTTATATGGTTATTAGTTGTTTACGATTTTATAATCGCAATTATCTTTAAGCAAATGGTGAATTATTCGAATAAGTTTTTTAGCAACATGATTTATACAACCATTATAGTATTTTCCTTCTTGTTTCTTTTTTATTAAAATATGTTTCAAAAACAGGATGGACTCTAACAATTATTCGTGATGCTTGAATAAGTACATTTATATATGCTGAACATTTTTTAAAAATCATTATTTTCTTTGCTTTGAATTTATTAGATTCATAAACCAAAAGATTAACGCTAGAAAAGGCAACAATAGAATCTACGTTTTAAAAATTAGAAATAGTTTCAATTTTATCATAAAGAGTATAAGTAATGCTGACTATACCTGGAATAGAAAACAAGTTAGGATAATACTTTTTTGTTAAAGCAGTCATTCTTTAAACATAATACAAACATCATGCTTTTCTAAAGCATTATCAATTTCTACATAGATTATAAAATAATCCTTTTTGAGTTTATTACATCTTTATGCATTGACTTTCACCTTGTGACTTAGTAGATAACCGATATGATTGCAATAAACAATTTGTAACTAATAACCATATAAATGAAAGCTGCATCTATAGTATTTCTTAACTAGTTGGGCAAAACCACTATGAGAAGAATATAATAGTATGTAGCATCTTGGTTGTATAATAGAATTTATAAATACTATTATACAAGTTCATCCCCAATACATAACTCATCAATTTAAGGAAAGGATAGGGTACATATAAAGGATGATTATATAGTACTAGAATAATTAATATTATTATGTGTAAAAAAATTTGTTATTTCTTACTATCGTATTCGCTGGGACTAGTCTTTTAGCAGGGTGTGGTAAGTCAAGTGGTAGCTCAGTAAATAAACCTCTAAACACTTTTAATATAGATAATTATATTAAATTTGGTAAAGAAACATATAGACCAAGAAACGCCGATGATTCTTTTGATCATAAAAATCCAGACAAACTTATTGGCTATATCATCAAGCAAGATGACTCTGAAACATTTGAAAGGGAAGAGGGTTACATTTATGGGTTGGTAGCTAATTTCTATGTATATAATTACGAAGAAAATTATCTTCCTGTTTATTCACTTGAGGGTGTTGATTATAAAGACTGTATAGCTATACAAGCTGGTGCATTGGGCTTTTTTGAGTATATTAACATTGGTACTAATGAGTAGATATCTTTATAAATTTAAAATTTTGTGAATCTCTTAAATAAAGTGAGGTATAAAAAAGATTAATTAAAATATTTAACCCAAGAAATTTTAAGAAAGCCATAAATTAATAAAAACAAACCTTTTAATAAGAATTTTTAATTGTTCTTATAGTTATTGAGAAGGTTTAACTTTATATGGACATTATAAAAAAATAAAGCCTTAAGAAGTGAAGGTTATGGGGAATAGCGGAAGTTTTAGAAATATTAAAAAGACAAGTTAATTGTAGGAATTGATTGTATTGTGCTTATTGAGGCTTATTTTTTGTTTAAATCATCATAAGAAAAAGAGGTTTGATCTAATTTTTAGACAATAAAAAAGGACTATTGTCATACCTAGTTTTTATTTAGGTTTTTCAATGGCCCTTTTAAAGTGATTATTTTCTTACAGCTTGTGCTGATGGTGGATTAGTAGCTTTCATTCCTAACCAAGTAATTCTTAATATATAACACATTAAGAAAGCCATGCTTTGGAAAGATGGAACCATAAATCCAAGAATTAAAGCAATAAGAGCAGGAGATACTGCTGCAAAGAATACCATCTTTAATGCTTCTAAGAATCTATATTTTATTAATGATGCTTTTGTTTTAGATAATAAAAATAACATAAGTCCCATAATTAAGGCAGTAGCAATATCCATACCAAAATAAATTCCTACATATTTCCATGCTAATGAATTTCTTGGTGATTCATAAGCTTTATCAAAGAATGCTTTCCATTGATTATAAGCATTATTGACTTTTTCTGATTCAGTGTTTCCTGAATAATAAGAATTAAGATTAGCTAAATCTTTATTAATGCCAACATAATTTCCTGACATATTGTTTAATATTCCTGTTTCATTGCTAATAGTAAATGAACCATCAGCATTTGCTTTAAATGAACATTTAGCATCTTTATTACATAACATTAAAAAGACTGTTTCTTTACCTAAAATTAAAGAAGAATAAAGATTACTTTCAGTAGTGTCTGTAATAGGTCTTGATGCTTTAATTTTAGTAATTACTTTTGATAATTTTTCATTAAATGTTTTATATTGAGCACTTTCTTGTTCTGTAAAATCAACATAATAAACTGCTAAAGAAATTGTTTCATTGTGTTTTACTTCATCAAGTAAATAATAATCATCAATAGATGTTTTACTAGCAGTATTAGCAAGAATTAATTTTTCATTTTCAACATATAACTTGTTTTCTTCTTTAGATAAATATTCTACAGAAAATTGTTTTAAGCTATAATCAATACCTGAATTTGTATTAGAAGTGATAACGTTTGATCCTTGAACAGTCATAACGGATACAAAATTAGGTATTAAAGCAATAATGCAAGAAAATAAAATTAACACAATAGCGAGCCACCATGGTTGCTTTTTAGATTCATTAATAATTTTTTCGTTTGAAAATAATGATGAAAAAATAAATTTTAAAGATTTCATTAGGTTTTTTTCCTTTCTTAGTTATAATACTATGAAATAATATATATTTCAAATTAAAAATTATAAACTAGTAATAATCAAGAATTATTGCTTTATTTGATAAGTTTTCTTGATTGCTAATTATTATTATTTGTTGTAAACTAAAACTATAAACAAGGAGACTTTATTTATGCAAGAAAATTTACCACGTTATGTTAAAATTGCTCATGATATATGTTCAAAAATCCTTTCTGGAGAATTTAAAGAAGGAGATATAGTAAAAGGAAGATCATTGTTAGCTTCCACATATAATGTTTCACCTGAAACAATTAGAAAAGCTATTACTATTTTAGCTAATGAAGGAATAGTAGAAGTAAAACAAGGTGTTGGAATTTTTGTAGATTCTGTTATAAAAGCAAAACAATATGCTGATAAATGGGATGCTCAAACAACTATTGATGAACAATATAATAAAGTAACTACTTTAATTGAAGAAGCAAATAAATTAAATACTAAATTACAAGAAGCTTTAAATGCAATGATTGATAATTTTAAATATCAAACAAATGAAACAATCAATTTCCAAAAAGCAACAATTCCTCAAGGGTGTTGGTTAAATAATAAAACAATTGGTGAAGTGTATTTTTGGAATTATACAGAGGCTACTATTGTTGCAGTAGTAAGTAATGGAATAATTCAAACTTCTCCTGGACCTGATTTTCCTTTAAAAGAAGGAGATACATTAATTTTAGTTGGTAAAGATGAAGTATCTTATGATAGAGTCTTAAGTTTTATTACTTACGGAATAGAAGAATAAAATTTATTTTATTATTTATGTTAATTGACTATTAAATTTACTTGTGATATTGTAAACTAGAAAATGATTTCATAGAAAGGTGAAAATAGATGAGAGATAAAGTTATTTTAGTATGCACAAAATGCTTAAATCGTAACTACACTACTACAAAGAAAAAATCTGATGTAGGTAAAAGATTTGAAATCATGAAATATTGTCCACATTGTAATGAACATACATTACATAAAGAGACAAAATAGGAGGAACCTATGTATAAAATAAAAAAATATTTCCAAGGCGTTATTAAACAAGGCAAAATGGTTAGATGGCCTACTGGTAAAGAATTAATGGGTTATTTTGCTGTTGTTATGTGTGTTATCATTTTTTCTGCTGTTGCTTGCTCAATTGATGATTATATAATCGCTCAAATTTTGGGCGCTCTAGATAGAAATTTAGTCACGTCAAGCAGTAGTAGTTCTTCAACTAGCGCTGAATTTAAAATGGTTTTAGATTATATTAGTGGAATGATAGGAGTTGTTTATGGCAAATAATATTTCAAAAAATTGGTATGTTGTTAATACATATTCTTCACATGAAAATAAAGTAAAAGATAATTTAGAAAAAAGAATTGAATCACACAATCTTCAAGACTATATATTTAGAATTATTGTAGCAGAACATGAAGTACCTGTAATGAAAAATGGTCAACCTACAGGAAAAACAAAAATGAAAAACTTATATCCTGGATATGTCTTCATTGAAATGATTATGACAGATGAAGCTTGGTTTATGGTTAGAAATACTCCAGGTGTTACAGGATTTATTGGTTCTTCTGGTGGTGGAGCTAAACCTTTCCCTGTTTCTAGAGAACAAATTGAAACTGTCTTAAAACGTATGGGTATGGTTGATGATGAAATGTTCTCTAATTACAAAGTTGGTGATACTGTTAAAATTCTTACTGGATCATTTGAAGGTAGTGAAGGAACTATTGAATCAATTAATAAAGATACTAATGAAGTTACAATTACAACTGTCTTCTTTGGTAGACCTACACAAATTGAAGTTAAAATTACTGAAATTGATAAAGTTAATTAATGGAGCTAAAACTCCATTTTTTATATGTAAAAAAATTTATTTCATTTCCAATACATATAAAATAAGAAATTAAATACATCAAAAACAAATAACTTATTATATTATTTAATGAACCAAAATATTGCTCTTTATTATGTGAAATATAAATACCATAAATAAAAGATGTCAAATTTAATAAAAAAGAACTTATAAAGGATCCAAATATTAAATAATAAATAGGTATTTTTCTTTGTAAAACTAAATAATTAAAAATTAATAGTATTATAAATAAAATAACAATGTTAATTATCCATTTAAAAAAATTAAGAATAAAAGAATTAAATAATGATAAATAATGATTTAGAGATAATAAGCAAGATAATAATAAACATAATATAATTGTGATACTAATAGAATATAATTTATTAAATATAAACGAAAATGATTTAATCTTTAAATTATATTTTTTTTGTGTAAGTATAAAATAATTTTCTATTCCTTTAGATGCAATATATAAATAAATTAAAGAACTTAATGTTAATTTGATTGAATTAATTCTCAAATTAATAAATGGATAAAAATAATTAATTATTGTTAACATTGGTAAAGAAGAAATTGTTAAATAATATGCAATAGAAGATACAATAAAATATTTATCATTACTTAAAAATATAATATTTTTTATTAAATAGAAAAAATGAGAATTAGTTATTTTTGTAATTAAGTTCTTCATAATATTTATTATTTACAGTAAAAAAATATTTATAATTTAATATTTAGAAAATAATATTCATTAAATATGATGAATAATTTTTGATAAAAGAAATAAATAAAAACAAAATAAATAAAAACATGCAAATTCATTTGCTACAGATTGATTTTCATGAAAAATAGCGATTTTTTTCTTTATTTATTGAATAATTTTTAAAAATTAGATTTTTTTATTGAATAGGTATTGCAATTATTATAGAATATCAAAGCATGGTGTTATTGCGACCTGCGTTTTAACATCATCAAATTGCGCAGTGGAAGAATTATTTTTGTAATAATTCGCTAACCCACAGCACGGACAATTAACTAATATAGGAGGTATGCCACGTGACCAAGAGTGTGTAATCCTTTGATGTAGGGGGTAATG
>CAJKZK010000017.1 GCA_905204225.1 uncultured Bacillota bacterium | reverse complement strand
TATTATTATAAATAATTAATTTATTTTTATTATTTTTAATATTATAATGTCATTGAGGTTTAAATGATTCTATGAAATTAAAAAGATTATATTTATTATTAAGTTTATTTGTTGTGGGTTGCTCTATTAATAATAGTTCAATTAATAGTGATAATATAGCATCAAGTAATTCAATAAGTTCAAGTAATGTTACTAGTTCAAATATCTCAAGTAGTTCTAGTTTATCAAGTTCTTTTAATAGTACTAGTTCAAGTAGTTCTTCATCTATTGAGTTACAAGAAAAAAATATTAAACAAATTAGAGAATTAGGTAAAAATTTAAATAATGGCGAGACTTTAAATGAAATTATTTTTAAAGGGATGTATGTAAAAACAATTACAGATAATAATGATAAATTAATGTTATTTGTAGATGAAACAGGATATATATATGTTAGGGTAAATAATTGGACTGATTATTTAAAAAATAGATATTATAATTGTTATTATGAAGTTAATGGTATAATTTCAAAAATTAATAATAATATTGAATTAAAATATGTAAATTTAAAAAATATTACAGATACTCCTTCTAATTTTGATTATTCTTCAATTACTGAAAATAAACAATCTTTAAGTGAAGTAGAAGAAGAATTTAATAATATTACTTTAAATAACAAACTTAATGGTGTTGGTAAAATTGTCACTTTTGAAGGGACTATTATCGCTACTGATAGAAGTGATGCAAATCAAAAAGTTGTTGTTTATGATGGAGAAAAAGTATTAACTATTATTGATAATAAAAAAATATGCGAATCTAATTCTATTGGAAATAAATATATTTTTACAGGGTCATTAAGTGTTTTACATGGCAGCCCTGCTATATGGTTATTATCTTCAAGTTATGTTTCAAAAACTAATCTTGAATTAAATAATTATAAAGCAGTAGTCCCATCTTATTTTAAAAAATGGTATTATTTATCAAATAATCAAAATGCACCAGCATATAATGAATTTTTTACATTATTTAAAGTAACTGGTTATGTAAAATATAATACTGATTTTACAGCTAAATATGATTTAGGTTTAGTTGATGATGAAAATGGTACTTTATCAGATCAAAATATTACTAGATCGATAGGGGGTATCTTTTTAATGAATAATTTATCTTTAAATAAACAAAATGAAATTAATAATTCTATATTTTTTGAACATTTAAATAAAAAAGTAACAGTGTATGTTACTTTACATCAATTTGAAACTAATAATCATGGTTGGAAAGTGTTTCCTGTTGATTCTACATTAAGCGTTATTGAATAACTTCCCAATATCCATTTTTTCTTGGACCGATTCTTTTTAGTATTTTTGAGTTAATTAATTGAGTTATATGTCTATAAACTGTTGGTTGAGACTTATTTAATTTTATTGATATTTCAGGTATTGTTATATATTTATTACTAGAAATACATTTAATTATTTCGTTGTCTAAATCATTTATCTTATCATTTATCTTATCATTTAGAAAATAATAAGTTAAAAGTGAATAGGAATATTTTTATTTGGATTAATAATTTGATCTATTTTAGTAATGGCAATAACTGCTTCACCTAAACCACAAGTAATGTTTTTAACTTTTCCTAAATATTGACATGCATTACCTATTGCAAAAATGTTTTGTTCACTAGTCATCATACTTGTATCAACTTTATATGCACCTAAAAGTGTTTGCAAATCACATTTAATAGGAGTGCTAATTAATCCATAATTAACAAATAAATAATCAAAATGAATAGATGTTTCTATATCATTTTTTGTAATTATTAATTCTTGAGCAATATCATTAATTCCTTTTATAGCTTTAACTTGATATGGCTTTAAAATATTTACATTATTCATCAACATTTGTTTAACAGCTTCTTCTTTAGCTCTAAATTCATCTCTTCTATGAATAATGGTTACTTTTTTACAAATTGAAGAAAGGGTATTAGCCCAATCAACAGCAGAATCTCCTCCACCAAGAATAACCATTTCTTTTTCTTTATATAAATTTTTATTTTGAATAGAATAGATTATATTTTTAAATTGGTTTTCATTATCAAGACCTATTTTTCTTGGAGAGAAAACACCCATACCACTTACTAATAAAATTGTTTTTGCTTGATATTCATTTTTATTAGTTTTTACTATAAAATAATCTTCTTTTTTTTCATAATTTAAAAAAGTTTCATTAATATGAATATCTAATTTATTAGTTAAATTGCTATTTTGATTTAATAATTCATTAATAAATCCTTGTGCAGTTATTGATTTAAAACCAGGTAAATCAATAATATCTTTTTCTGGATATAATGAGCTTAATTGCCCACCTAGATTATGTAATCCTTCAATTAGTAATCCATTTAATCCATGTAAAGATGCTAAAGTAGATGCATAAATACCAACTGGGCCTCCACCTATAATAATAATATCATTCATTTTAATGCCTCCATTAATTATTATTTCTTTAATTCTATTTTATAATAATTTTTGTAAAATTTCTTCTTCTAAATCATTTCTTAATGAATAAAATTCACTTAATGTAGCTGAATCCATAATAGTAAACATTTCTTTTAAATCATTAGCTAATTCATAATTAAATAAATCTTTCTTTTTTATCCAAAATACGTGACCTTCTTTAGAATCTAATAATTCACCATTAAAAGAATTTGTTTTATAACAAAATACAATATAACGATAGCCACATAATTTTGTCCATTGGCATATTCCACATAATTCAAGGTTAGAAATAGTTAATCCTGTTTCTTCTTTGACTTCTCTAATAGTAGATTCAACAATTGATTCATCTTTTTCTACATGACCACCTGGAAAAGTAATGCCTGGCCATGTATTTTTTGTACGATTTTGTACAAGAATATTGCCATTATCATCATAAATCATACACATATTTGTTAAAACTACAGTTTCACATTTACTCATATAATAAAACCTCAATAATAATATTATTGTTAAACACTTTACTAGTTAATTGCAATTATTATTTAATTTTATTAAAATAAAATAAATAGGAGAAATTTTATGAAAAGTAAAAAACCAATTTTTAAAAAAATATTAATTGTTTTTGTTTCTTTTTTTGGAATAATAGGCTTATTGTTAGGTGGTTTTTTCTTAAAATCAAATATATTTAGTAATAATTATTCAGGTAAAACACTTGAAAAACATCTTGAAGTTGAAATTGATGGCAATGAAACTCCATTAAAAGCTATTGGAAAAGGATTGTATGATAAAAATGGAGATTTAGTTACATTAAAAGGTATTAATTTTGGTAATTGGTTAATTCAAGAAGGTTGGTTATCTACTACTTCACTTGGCTATTTAAAAAATGATAAAGGAGAACCAAAAGAAGTAAATGAAAATGGAATAATTACTGGTTATGAAGAAGTATATCAAGAAGAACTAATAGAAGCATTAAAAAACAATAAAAATTTAACTCAAGAGCAAGTAAATACTTTATGGAATGTATATTATTCTTCTTATATACAAGAACAAGATTATATTAATGTAAAAGAAATGGGATTTAATTGTATTAGATTACCAATGTATTATCGTAACTTCATGGAAGGTGAAGATGATAATTTGTCAATGAAAGATAATGCTTTTGATATATTAGATGATTTTTTAGAAAATTGTAAAAATAATAATTTATATGCCATATTAGATATGCATGGTGTTGTAGGTGGAGCGAATGGATATGAACATTCAGGAACTAGAAAATTTGATTTTTGGAAGAATGAAATATATCAAAATGAAATGATTTTATTGTGGGAAAATATTGCTAAACATTATATTCAAGATAGACCAGACTTAATTGAAACAATAGCAACTTATGATATAATAAATGAACCTTGTCAAGAGGGGTCTAGAAATACTGAAAAAGCACAATGGATAATAATGGACAAAATTTATCAAGCAATTAGAAAAATTGATAAAAAACATGTTATAACATTTGAAGGCTGTTGGTATTATTCTTCGTTCCCTAATCCAAAAGATTATGGTTGGGAAAATGTAATGTATGAAATACATTTATATAATTGGACTTCAATTAATTATGATTTATTCTTTGCTTTTCATGATTTTTTATTTTCATTCCATGATTATAATGTTCCATATTACGTTGGCGAATTTAATTTTTTTGATGATGAAAATCAATGGGTTAAATGGTTAAATATGTTTGATGAAAGAAATTATTCATGGACTGTATGGACCTATAAAATGGCTTCTGTTGGTTATTGGGATAATTCATGGGGATTATATGTTTATAAAATGAATTTAACTAAAGATCAAGAAAAATTGGACTTAAGAACTGCTACTTATGAAGAAATTTATCAAGACTGGTCTACTCAAGCAACTAATTATAAAAACGAAGATGGCTCAGATAAATATTCTACTGGTGTTATGAAAAGAGCGTTAGATAAATATTTTAATCAAAAAAAGGAAATTTAAAAGATGATATTAAAAAAAATATTAAAAATTATTGGTATTACTTTAGCTTCAATTATCTCTTTTTTAATTATTGCTTTAGTTATTGTTGGTTGTTTAGAAAAACAAATATATAGTGATTTCTTTTCAAAAAGTGAAGAAATAGTTTCTATTTATGGTTTAGAAGATGGATATATTCCTCAAGGATTTACTTATTCTCAAGAAAAAGATATTTTTTTAACATCTGGATACATTAATAAAGGTGTTGGGCCATCAAGAATATATCAAATATCTAGCGATAATAAAGAACATAAATATGTTACTTTAAAAAATGAAGATGACACTCCATTTATGGGACATTGTGGTGGAATTGGAGCATATAAGAATAGTGTTTATATTGCATGTGATGATGAAAATTATAATAAAATATTTGAATTTTCTTTACAAGATATTATTAATGCTGAAAATGGTAGTTCAGTTAAAGTTGAATCTTCAAGAAAATTAGATGTAAATCCAGCATATATTTGTGTCTATGATGATATTATTTTAGTAGGAGAATTTTATAAAAAAGATAGTTATGAAACTAAATCTACTCATCATATTACTACTCCTGGTGGAGAAGAAAACCCAGCATTGTGTTATGCTTATGACGCAAATACTTTTGAAAAGAAATATGTTTTATCTGTCCCAAGCTTAGTTCAAGGAATTGTTTGTTATGGTGAAGGTAAGTTTGTAATTTCTACTTCTTGGGCAATTAGCAGTAGTCATTTATATTTTTATGAAGATGTTTTTACTTCAAAAGATAGTTTTGATAATTTAGATTTGTTTTTCTTAGATTCAACTAAGTTAACAAAAACTGTTAAATTACCACCTATGAGTGAAGAAATACAATTATATAATAATAAAATTTTAGTTAATTTTGAATCTGCTGGTGACAAATATAAAATGGTTAATTTATTTAGACAAACATCTGTTTGGGGTTATAATTATTAGGAGAAAATATGGCTTTGAAGAAATCTAAATGCCCTAATTGTGGCGAAATAAGTGAAATTGATGATAGTGAATTTAATGTTGTTTGTAGATATTGTGGGGTTCCTTATATGCCAAGAGAAGGAATTGACAATTATAATAAACATATTAATGATGTCGTAGAATCAATTAATATTGATACAGTAAATATTAATAATGAAAGTGTAAATAATTATGCTTTATTAGGTATTGCTGCATTAAAAGATGGTAATCATGAAAAATGTGGTTTTTATGCTGATGATATTTTAAAAAGAAAAGAAGATTCTCCAGAAGGATTATTATTAAAAGCATTTTTTGTTTCTAATAATTATTCTAAAGAAGAAGGAATTGACAATTATTTATCTAGTCTTAAATATGCAAAAGATCAAGAATTAATTAATCTAATTGTTTCTACTTTTAAAAAAGATATTTTAAGTTTTTCTAATAGTAATTATTTATATTTATTTGAACAATTATTAAAAGAAAAAGATAATATTTACAAAGATTTATTTTCATATAGTTTAATGTGTTATTTTATTGATTTTGATGAAAAAATATATACAATTAATGAATTAAAACAATATTTTAACGAAGAAGAAAAACTTATTTCTTCTTTAGATAATAAAGAAATATATTTACTTTTTAATAATTTATTTTTATTTGAAAATAATAAACTTGTATCAAGTTGTTATTTAAAAGAAATAAGAAAAGAAATTGATAAATATTTAACAAAAAAAGATAAAACAAATACTAGTTATTATTTTTATTTAAATGATGAAAAAATTGTTTCATTTAATTTTTCTGTTGAAAATGAGGAGCTAGATCAATATTTAAAAGATAATAATTTTGATATAAATACAATTAAAGGTGGATGCTATATTGCAAGTTGTGTCTATGGGTCTTATAATACTAAAGAAGTATGGACTTTAAGAAGATATCGCGATTATAAATTATCTAAAAATATTTTAGGAAGATTATTTATTAAAATTTATTATTTAATTTCACCATTAATGTTAAGATTATTTTCAAATCAAAAATGGTTTATTTCTTTAAATAAAAAAATGCTTGATAAATTTGTTAATAAATTAAATAAAGAAGGATATGAATCAACACCATATAAAGATTAAAAAATGAATTTACTAGAGATAAAAGACCCATCATTTGTAAAAAATCTTTCTAAGAAAGAACTTAATTCTTTAGCGGAAGATATCCGTCATTTTTTGCTTGAAAATATTTCTAAAACTGGTGGTCATTTATCTTCTAATTTAGGCGTAGTTGAATTAACTATTGCAATGCATTATGTTTTTTCTTCTCCTGAAGATATATTTATCTTTGATGTAGGTCATCAATGTTACACTCATAAAATATTAACTGGTAGGGCAAAAGATTTTACTACATTAAGAAAATATAATGGATTATCAGGCTTTATTAATAAAAAAGAATCTGTTCATGACCAATGGGAATCTGGTCATTCTTCTACTTCTTTATCAGCTCAATGTGGCTTTTTATTAGCTAATAAAGACAAAAAAGTAATTACATTGATTGGTGATTCTTCTATTGCTAATGGTATTTCTTTTGAGGCTATGAATTATATGTCTACAATAAAAGGACAAGCTCCAATTATTATATTAAATGATAATAAAATGTCTATTTCAAAAAGTGTTGGAGCAGTATCTAGATCATTTTCTAAATTAAGAAGTACAAGGACATATCAAGCTATTAATAATTTTTTTGTTAGAATTACTCCTCATAAATTAAGAGCGGTTTTTCATAGAATTAAAAGATCAATTAAAGGATTAATTCTTAAAGAAAATCTTTTTGAAGACTGGGGATATGATTACATGGGCCCATACGATGGCAATGATATATCTGTATGTATTAAAACATTAAAAGCTGCTAAAAACTTAAATAAGCCTTGTGTAATTCATTTTATAACTAAAAAAGGAAAAGGTTATAAATTTGCTGAAGAAGATAAAGATGGAACATATCATTCAGTAAGTAGTTTTGATTTAAATCAAGGTGTATTAAATAAAAATGAAATTACATTTACATCAATCGCGTCGAATATGATTGAAAAATTTATTGTTGAAAAAAATTATTTTGTTATTAATCCTGCCATGATTAAAGGAACAAATATAGAAAATCTTATTCAAAAATACCCTAATAATATTATTGATGTAGGTATTGAAGAAGAACATGCTACCGTAATGGCATCTGCAATTGCTCAACAAAATAAAAAAGTTATTTTAATGTTATATTCTACTTTTTCTCAAAGAGCATATGATTATTTTTTAAATGATATTGCTAGAGTTAATGCTCATGTAATAATTTGTCTTGATCATGCTGATTTAGTAAGTGGCGATGGCTCAACTCATCAAGGCATATATGATATTTGTATGTTTAATTCAATGCCTAATTTTACAATATTATCTGCAAGAAATGGTAACGAATTAGAACAATTATTTTATTACGCAGATAAAATTAATTCTCCAGTAGTTATTAGATATCCAAAAAATAAAACTAATATTAATGGAAATTGTTTAACAATAGAAAATGTTTCTTGGGAAATAGTGCAAGAAGGTAATGAATTAACTATCTTAACTTATGGAGAAAATGTAGATTATGTTTTATCTTCAATTAAAGATTTAACTAACTCTATTGAGGTTATTAATTGTAGATTTATTAGACCATTTGATGAAAAAATATTAAATGAAGTTCTAAAAAGTAATAGACCAATTTTAATATATGAAAATGCAATAGGTATTGGAGGTTTTACTTCTTCAATTTATCGATATTTAATAGAAAATAACTATAAAAATAAAGTTAAAAGTATGTGCTTAAACGAAAATAATATTGTGCCAGTTGGTGATATAGAATCAATAAGAAAATATTTTTCTTTATCAAAAGAAGATATTATAAATAATATAAAGGAGTTATTGTAATTATGGAATTAAATTTATGTATTGAAAAAATAATTTATTATGCAGAAAAACATTTAGATTTAGATGAATTAGATGCTTTATATTTAAAAAATATTATTTTTAATAAATTAAATATAAATGAACCAACATCTTTATCATTTGATAAAAATGAAATTGATAATTTAACTATACCAGATATTTTAATTAATGAATTAAAAGAATCATTATTAGAAAATCAATTTGATAATGTCGATAATCTAATAACTCAAATAATGGGACTTGTTTCACCTCTTCCAAGTATAATTAAAAATAAAATATATGAATTAGAAAAAGAACAAGTTGGTAAAGGACTTGATTATTTATTTGATTTACAAATACAAAATGGATATATTAAAAAAACCGCGATTGAAAAAAATATTTATTTTAAAAAAGAGTTTGAAAATAATTTTTTAGAAATAACAATTAATTTATCAAAACCAGAAAAAAACAATAAAGATATTGCTAAATTAATATCTAAACCAGTTTCTAAAAAATATCCAAAGTGCTTATTATGTGAAGAAAATTTAGGCTTTGGAGGAAATGATAATCATCCATGTAGAACAGATATTAGAATTTTACCAATCAAATTAAATAATCAAGATTGGTTTTTACAATATTCTCCTTATGCTTATTTTGATCATCATTCTATAATTATTAATAAAGAACATCGACCAATGGTAATTAATCATCAAACATTTAAAAATTTGATAGAATTTGTTGATAAATTTCCAATATTTTTTATTGGTTCAAATGCTGATTTACCAATTGTAGGTGGCTCTATATTAGACCATGAACATTATCAAGGTGGATTACATTTATTACCAATGTTTTATTCTCATGATAAAAAAGTATTAATTAATAATGAAATAAAAGTATCTATTTTAGATTGGTATAATTCTGTTATTAAAATTGAAGGAGAAGATAAAAATAAAGTTTTATCTTTTGCTAATAAAATATTTGATAATTGGAAACAATATGAAAATAAAGAATTAGATATTATTCCTTTTGAAGAAAAAAGATATTCCACAGTTACACCTTTAGTTAGAAAAGTTAATAATAAATATTTAATGTTTTTAATTTTGAGAAATAATCGTACTAGTGAAGAATATCCTGATGGTATTTTCCATGCTCATAAAGAATATCATAATATTAAACAAGAAGGAATTGGCTTAATTGAGGCAACAGGATTATTTATTTTGCCTCCTAGATTAAAAAGACAAATGCAATATATAGAGGAAATTTTAACTTCTAATGATAAACTTGAAACTTATTATGAAAAATATCCTGATTTAATTATTCATAAAGATATGATTAATGATTTATTAAAAATAAATTCTAGAAATCAAACATTAGAAAATGCAAAACGAATAATTAACGATAAATTAGCAGAAGTATGTAAAAATATTTTATTTAATACAGCGGTTTTTAAAGATGATGAAAAAGGAAATAAGGCATTTGAAGAATTTGTTTTATCTATTAAATAATTTTTTCTAAAGTTAATTTTATTCCATCGTTATTGTTATCTTGTAAAGAAATAAATTTTGCGATTTCTTTTATTTTATCTTCACCATTTTTCATGGCAACGCTTATTCCTGCAAATTTTAATAATTCTATATCATTATCAGCATCTCCAAATGCAATAATATGTTCTTTATCTATGTTATAAAACTCTGCGATTTTTTCTAATGCTTTGCCTTTATTTGTGTTTATATGATATATTTCAGATATCTTTAACCATTCGCCTGACCAAAATCTCAATTTGATATTATCATATTTATTTATTGCTTGTTCTATAATGGGATTGTATTTAGGATCTTTTACTTTGATTAACATGGTCATTGTATCTTGAAATAAATTATTTTCAATTAAACCAATATGTACATTCATGCCTTGAGTAGAAAAATAAGGTTCTAATGTTTTATCTTCATGTAATAAATAAATATCATCATTAGTTTCTAAGATGATGTTATCAATATATTCATAAGTAATATCTTTTATTATTTGCTTAATTAATTTATAAGAAAAAGAAAAACAATATTCTTCAATATTTTCTTTCCCAGGATAAATATAAGCACCATTATAACAAATAATAGGAGTATTAAGTTTTAATTCTTTGTAATATGAAATAATTCCTCTAATAGGTCTTCCAGAAGAAATGATGATTTTATGGCCTTGAGAAGCCAATTTTATTAAATATTTTTTTGTAAGATTAGATATTTGATTATTATTATTTAATAATGTTCCATCCATATCTAATGCAATTAGGTATTTTTTCATAATTAATTAAATATATTTTATTGATGATTTATCGTATAATTGTTTTTATTTTAGGCATATTTTTATTGTCATTTGGTTTATCAATGATGTTAATTTATTTATCATTATTTTCTTTAGGCTTTGATTTTAATGAATATTTAGAATATATGTTTTCTAATTATTCATTTTATTTAATACCTATTGGTTTATTTTTAATTTGCGTTAGTTTATTTTTTGATAATAAATGGCAATCATTTATAAATAAAAGAAAAAACAAATAAAAAGTGGTTTATTTAAACCACTAAAGATTAAAGTTTAATTGCACTTATTGCACGTGCTTGTTTAGAATGAGTATTAAATTTAAAGTCTTCAATACCAACTTCTTTTAATATCTTTTTAGCAGTTTCTTCTGCTTTTTCCATTGATGTTGCTTCAACTTCTAATTCATAATCTATAATAGAATTGTTAGGTCCATAAATGTTTTCATCTAAACAAAGAACACCATCGTCAAGTTCTAATTCGATTCTTGAAGTTTTTAAACTTGCTAAGACTTTTAATTCACGAGTGTTAAAACCACATATTTCAAGAAAGTTTTTAATATCTCCTTGTGGGAAAATGCCATTGTCATCTAAATCTGCATATTCTCTCCAAGTTATGCTTTGATTTTTTTCAAGTAATCCTTCACTTAATGGAGTTTTTAATGTAAGAACAAAATCGTTGTTTTCTCTAATTCTTAAAGCGATATCACTCTTTTTTAAAACTCTAGTAGTAGAATCAATATAATGATTTGTTTGTTCAATTTTTTTGTATCTTTCTAAATGAAGATATTTTAATAAGTTCATGTATTGTTCTTTTGTTAATAAAACTTTAGCTTCGATTTCAATATTTGATTGCATTTTTCTAAACTCCTTATCATTAAGTCATTAATATGATACAATATTTTAAAAGATAAATCTATATGGAGAGGATTAAAATGCGATATTTTATTACTAACAATAATGATGAACAATCTTTAAAAACAAAAAAATATATTATTGAATTTTTAAATAAACATTCTGAATTTATATTAGATGAAAAACAACCAGAAATAATTATTTCTTTAGGTGGAGATGGAAGATTTTTAAAAACAATTAATCAATATAGTGACAAATTAAATACTTTTGCTATAGTAGGTATTTCTACTGGTAAATTAGGTTTTTTATGTGATTATAAAATTAATGATATCAATCAATTTTTAAATGATTTTATTTCTCATACTCCTAGATATGAAGCAAGAAAGTTGATTGAAGTATATTATAACAAGAAAAAACATCTATATTTAAATGAATTTAGAATTGAAAAAATTTTTGAAACATTAAAAGTTGATATTCATATAAATGAAAATTATTTTTATACTTTTAATGGCAGTGGTTTAAATTTTTCTTCTAGTACAGGATCTACTGCATATAATAAATCTTTAAAAGGCCCAATAGTAAATGTGCATAATAATGTCATAATTATGAACGAAATTGCTTCGATTGAAAATTTGTACACTAAAAATTTAAATTCTCCATTAATTTTATTAGAAAAAGATATTATTAGTTTAAAAGCACCCCTTGAAAATGTTATTGTAGGAGGGGATAGTAATTATGAAATTTTAAAAGAAGAAAAAAATGATATTATTATTAAATTAAGTAATGATAAAATAATTTTTGCTCATTTTAATAATTTTGATTATTATTCTAAATTAGAAAAATGTTTTATAAGAAAGGATTAATTTATGTTATTTTTATTATCTAATATTTTTTATTATGTTGGTATACCTTGTATAATTGTTGGTTCTATATTAATAATTTTAATTATTTATTTATTAATTAAACACTTTCAAAAGAGACATTATTATCTTGAAAGAAGTAAAGCTCATAGTGAAGTTTTGACTTATTTAGGTGGTATTGAAAACGTTATGTCTTGTAAAGCTGTTGGTTCAAGATTATCATTAGTTTTAAAAGATTATAATTTAGTTGATGAACCTAAATTAAAACAATTAGGTGTTTCTTCAATTATAAAAATGAGCAATAAAATTACTTTAGTTATTGGAAAAGAAGCATTAGAAATTGCTAATTTAATTCAAAATCAATAATGATAAAAACCATTATTATAATATGGATATTGATAATTACCAGTTGAATAAATAGGGTATGGATTATAAGGTAAATAATGATTGTTCATAAAAAAAGGTGTAGCAATTGTACCTATTAAAATTCCTCCTACTAAAGGTAATAAAAAACCTCTTTGATTTTTGTTTTGATAACATCTATACATAAAAAAACCTCCCATTATAAATTATGGGAGATTTTTTAATTAGTCTAAATTAATGCCTAAATTTAATAAATCAATTTTTAATTCTTCAATTGGTAAACCAATAATATTATATATACTTCCTTCATACGATTTAACTAAAGGAAATTTATCATTATCCTGTATACCATAACTACCAGCTTTATCTAATGGAGAACCACTTTCTATATAACGATTTATTAAATCATCACTTAAATCATTAAATGTTACTTTAGTAACAATTTTTTTTGTAATAGAAATATTATTATTGATAATTGTATAATAAGTAACAACTTCATGAGTGTGATTAGATAATGTTTTTAAAGTATTAAATGCATCTAGTTTATCTTTTGGTTTATTGAAAATTTTATCATTAAACAAGATAAATGTATCAGCAGATATAATTAAATTATTTGGATATAATTTATTTATTTGTTCTGCTTTGATTTTTGATAAAGAACTAATATCATATTTTCTTTCATCAATATTACTTGGTACAATTATAAAATTAGAAATAATTTTGCTTAATAATTCTTTTCTTCTAGGGGATTTACTAGCTAAAATAATCATAATTTATTCATTACTAGAGGAATGACCATCGGATTACGATGAGTTTTAGCCATCATATATTGAGAAACAGTATTTCTAATAGTGTTTTTAATTTCACCAAAAGTTACTTTGTTTTCTAATATTTTATGTAAATCATGTTCTACTAATTCACTTACTTTTTCATAAATTAAATCTGTCTTTGAAGAATTAGAAAGGAAGCCTTTAGAAACAATTTGAGGCTTTAATAATAATGAATTAGTTTTAGAATCAATTGTAACTAAAACTGCAATCATACCATCTTCACTTAAAATCTTTCTATCTTTAATAACTGCAGTAGATAAGCCTGAAATATCTTTTCCATCAATATAAATATCATCAGCTTGAATTCTTCTACCAGGAGTAATTTTGTGATGATATAAAGTTAAAACATCACCATTACCTAAAACAAAAGTGTTTTCTTTAGGTATACCCATTTGTTCAGCAAGTTCAGCATGAATTCTTAACATTCTATAATCACCATGAACTGGCATAAAATATTTAGGTTTTACTAATTTTAATATTAAACGTAATTCTTGTTTTGAAGGGTGACCTGATGCATGTAAATTAAGTAATACAGAATTAGTTAATACATTAGCACCTAATCTAGTTAATTGATTAACAACCCTATTAATTGAAGCAGTATTACCAGGAATTGGTGATGAAGAGAAGACAATTGTATCACCAGGAATAATTTTTACTGAAGGATGTTCATTATTAGCAATTCTGCTTAATGCAGCCATTGGTTCTCCTTGAGAACCTGTACATAAAATGCATATTTGATTTGCTTTAACTGTTTTAACATTTTCTGCACTTAATATTGCAGAATCTGGAATGTGAATATAACCATATTTTCTAGCCATATTAATGATTGAATCCATTGATCGACCTATGACTAATATTTTGCGATTATGATTTACTGCAGCTTCTACTATTTGTTGAATTCTTGATACATTACTTGAGAATGTAGAAATAATTAATCTACCAGGAGCTTTAGTAAATACTTCATTAATTGAATTAATAACTGATTTTTCACTTGGAGTGTAACCTTCTTTTTCGGCATTAGTAGAATCAGACATTAATAAATCTACACCTTCTTCTCCAATATTGGCTATTTTATTTAAAGAAATATCTTTATCAACAGGAGTTAAATCGATTTTAAAATCACCAGTTGTAACAATTCTTCCTTGATGGGTTTCTACTGATATACCATAAGAATCAGGAATAGAGTGAGTCATATGGAAAAATGTTACTCTAAAATCATCGCAGATATTGATATCAGAATCTTCATCTATTTCAATAATATTAACTTTTTCTTTGATATTATTTTCTTCTAGCTTATGTTTAATTAAAGCTGCTGCTAATTTTGGAGCGTAAATTACAGGAATATTAACATTTTGAATTAAAAATGGAATACCACCTATATGATCTTCATGACCATGAGTAATAAAAAGGGCTCTTATTTTCCATCTATTATCTTTTAAATGTGTATAATCAGGAATAACATAATTAATTCCTAAAACAGATTCTTCAGGGAACATAACACCTGCATCTATAATAATTAAATTATTATCATCTTCAATACAATAAGTATTTTTACCAACTTCATTAAGACCACCTAAAGCATATATTTGCACAGGTGAATTCATCGTAGAAAAATTTGACATAAACTAGTAATTACCTCATCTTTCGTTAATTATTTTTTATAATTTTCTAAGTCAATAAAATTATAGATAAAATTTTTTAAATTGTAAACATAATAATATTATTTTCTAAAATAAGAAAAAATAAAAAATTTTTATCGAAAATTATTAGTTAATTTTTTTTAATTATTACAAATTTTGTGATAGATAATCCTAAAGTAATGAATTGTAAAATTAAACAAGCAATAATATTACTAGCAACAAAAACTTTGCTTCCTTTTACAATATATTGACATAAATCTATTATTGTTGTACCTGTAATAATGATAAATAAAACACTTAATAAGAATGAAAGTGAAGTGATAATTAAATTAGCTAATGTGTGTTTTGAATTGTTTCTAGGATTAAAAGGTAAATTTATTATATTTAAAATAAGAATTATTAAATTAAAGCTATAACATATAATTAATTTGTTTATACAATTTTGAGATACATTAGCTTCTTGCATTGATATTAATGATAAAAAAGCAGGCATATTAGCAACACCACTAGTATTTTTAATAGTTATTAATGGTCCTACTAATAAAATAATTATAATAATATTTAAAATATAAGAAATAATACTAAATAAATTTATAATTAATGATTTAGTATTTATTTTTCTATCTACTAAACAAATTTTTAAAACAAATTTACTAATTATTATTAAACAAATTAAAATAATTAAAATTATAGGAAATATTCCTATAGAAGAAGACATCATAATTTGATTAGAAACTGTTTCGTTTACTAATCCAATTGTGCAAAAACCACTGATGAACATAGTACAGAAATAAAATGTACTTGATAATAAAGAAAATGAATAATCAATTTTATCATCTTTTTTAACTAATGAAATAGAATTTTTAATTATTGAAAAAATTGAAAATGAAATTGTACAAATTATACTTATTGATATAATGATAAGATTTATGATAGAATCAGCAAATAGAATATTATTTCCTTGATCTATGAAATCGAAATAATCACTAGAATAAAAAGAAAAGATACTAATGTTATCACTTATTGGTAAATAATTGGTTGCTTGATAAGAAACTGTAAAAAAAGGACAAAATATCGCAATTAAAAATAATGATGATAAAATAATTAAAGAAATTTTCATTATTAGATTATATATATTTTGTAAATTTGGTTTAGTATTATTTTCTTTTATATCTGATTCTTTAATGCTTAATTCATGACCACAATAACCACAAAAAGAAGATGCTTTGTTTAATAATTTGTGACAATTTGGACACTCAATTTTCCCATATTGAGTTCCACAAAAAGGACAAAAATTAAACTCATCATCAAATTCTTTATTACAATTAGAACAAATTTTCATATATACCTCCGTAGAATATATTTTTAATTATAAAAATTAATACTAATAATTAGTATTTCTATCTAAAAATATCTTTTCTAAAATGTTTAAAATTAATGGTATTAAACAAATTAAGAAAATAAATAAATTAGAAGAAGATAAAAAGACCATTGTTTTGCTATTAGCAATAATAGAAGCAAATATAATAAAAGGTACTATGACTAATATTAACGCAACAACATTAGAACAAATTTTAACTATAAATAATTTTTTACTTGTTAATGATTGGATAACAAAATTAGCAGCTAATAATAATGGTATTGATGAAATAACAAAAATTAATAATTCACCATTTTTAGGAGCATCACCATCATATCCTTTTAAATATTGTATAAAATAATTCATATCTTTAAAGTATACATTTGTAATCACGCTTCCATCAAAAGAATCTCTAGTTGTTCTTGTGCCAAAATCTAAATTAAAAAAAGATGTAATAGCAATAAAAGCGAATATTAAACATAAAGATTCAATACAACATTTAATAAATAATTTGGAATTTAAGTTTTTTAAAGATAAATCATAATATTTAATTTTGATAAAAATAAAATAAATGATAGAAATTAAACACATATACCCAAAAAATGGTGTAAAACTTTGACTGCTAATAGTGCCATTATATTGATTTATACTTAAATATATTGCGCCTCTTTTTATACATGTAAAGAATGCAGCACCAAGATATAAACCAATACCAATTGTTAAAAATAAAGTATCTTCTTTTTCTTCTTTATTTAGTAAATAATGTGTATTTTTAATAAAACTAATAATGCACATACTTAAAATAGATATAGCAAATACTAAATATATTATAAAATTAAGTGTTGGATTGCCTGAATACTTATCAACTTTGATGAATGTATCAAAGAATTCTAAGATACCATTAAAAAAACCAAATGTTTTACCATAATAGTTAGTTAAAAATGGTATAAATACTGCTAAAGCAAATAATAATGCTAAAATAATCAAGCAAATTTTATAAATACCTGATTTAGAAATTTTTAAATTTTGTTCATTCATGTTTTACCTCCCCAAAAATAAAAATTTAATTATTGTTATAATGATTTTATCATAAAATAAAATTAAATAATAGGTTTTTAAATTTTATTGGTTATTATTGATTTTTTTCAAAAATATTTGTTCCAATACAATTAAAATTAAAGGTATTGTGAAAATAATAACATTATAAATAAAAGATGACGTAATAAATAATATATCAGAATCTTTAAAAGAAATACTAATGAAAATTAATGGTAAAAAGATTAGAAAAATAGTATTAATAGCGCTGAAAAGTTTTATTTTAATAAATCTATAATGAGAAAGACTTTGAATTACAAAATTAAAACTTAATAATAATGGAATAAAATAGATTATAATAATAAATAAAATATCAGAAATATTTTCACTTTTTAACATATCTATTGTAATTGCACCTATATTAGAAGATGCATATTCACTTGTTGTATGAAACTCTTGTAAGACAAAGCAATTAATAAGAATAAAAGAAAAACATAAAGATAATGTTTCAAATATAACTTTTATAAATAATTTGGTATTAAAATTTGTAAGAGATAAATGATAATATTCTATTTTTCTAACTATGAAATATGTTATAGCAATTATAGACATTGTCAAATAAAAATAATTATAGCTTTGACCCTTTAATTCCCTTAAAGAAGTAAAAACACCTCCAGTTTTTAAGCATATTAATGATGCAAATCCGAAATATAATCCAATAGTAATACTTAAAAATAATGTATCATTTTTTTCTTCTTTGTTTATTAAAAAAATAATATTTTTATAACAAGAAATCATACTTGTGGTTAAAATAGAAATTATTGCAATTAATGAAATAATAATATTAGATAATGAGTAACCCATAATGTTATAAGGGTGTTCAGGTGATTTAAAATTAAGAATGTTATCAAACAAAACTTGAAAAAAACCAACTGATGAATTATCAACTTTTATAATAAAAGGCATAAATGTTGCAAAAGCAAATAATAATGCTAAAATAATCAAGCAAATTTTATAAATACTTGATTTAGAAATTTTTAAATTTTGTTCATTCATGTTTTACCTCACCAAAAATAAAAATTTAAATTAAAAATGAATTATCTATTTCTTTAAAAGGATTTGATTTATCAATCTTATCATAATAAAGAATACCACTTAAATGGTCTAATTCATGTTGAAGAACAATTGCATCATAATTTTTGGCAACAATATCAATTTCTTTATTTTCAAATATATCGAAGGCTCTTAAAGTGATTTTAGCGTATCTATATACATATCCTGGATGATCTTTTTTAACAGATAAGCAACCTTCACCACCTTTTAAAGCACATTTTCTTACTGATGAAGAAATTATTTTTGGATTAATTAAACCATATTTAATTTCTTTATCATTTTCATTTATATAATATATTGCAAAAAAACATTTATTAATTCCAATTTGTGGAGCAGCTAAACCTACTCCTGAACGAATATTATTTTTTTCAGCGTATTCATCATCTTGAGATAATTTTAAATATTCAACCATATTTAAAAGAGTTTCTTTAATTTTTTCATCAGGTAAAGAAACTTTTTCACATTCTTTTCTTAACAATGCATTCTTGTCATCAATAATTTTAAAATCTATTTTTTTCATAGGATTATTGTAGCAAAGTAATAAAAAAAATAAAATAAAAAACGGAAAGAATTACACTTTCCGTTAATCATTTCTTATATTAATTAATAAGTTTGATTGTTATTAAGATAATTGTTAGTACCAAATCCTATGATTACTAATAAAATAAATAAAACAAGGACAAAAGCAAAGACTCCACCCCATGCAGATGTATTTCCACCACTACATGGACAGCCATAACCTCCTTGAGGATAACCGTAATTGTACATAATTTTACCTCCTAACCACTTTATTTTATGAATAAAGTTTATTTTGGTGTGTATTCTTTTATTTTTATCGTTCTTTTGTATTTTTTTTGCATATCTTATTAATGGTGATAATATGAATACTTTTGAAGAATTTAAAGAATTTATAAAAAATAAACCATATTTAAAAGAAAAAGTTAAAAACAATGAAACTACTTGGCAAGAATTATATGAAAGATATGATTTATATGGTAAAGATGATGAAATTTTTAAAGATGAAGAACCAATAAAAAATGAAGAAACCAAAGAAAAAGATGAAAAAGATGATTCTTTATCTTCATTTATAAATATGATTTCTGGACTAGATGTTGATAAAATATCTGATGGTTTAAATGGTATGAAAAAAATATTAAATATTTTGTCAGAAATAACAGTTAATGATGAGACTTCTTCTTTTTCTTCGACAAGAAGAAATCAAAGACCTTATAAAAGAGATGATGATTAATGAGAAGCGAAATCTTAACTCAATTAGATAAAAATAATGATTATTATATGTTTTTAAGAGAAAATCCTTCTTGGTATAAAATACTTAATAGAGATCCTACTAAATTTAGAGATTTTATTGATGATTATAAAATAAAAAGACGAAAAAGAATAGTAGATAAAATTGATGATTTGTCAATGATGATAACTCTTGCTAAAGAATTAATGTAATTAGTATAATATAAATATGTTTAAATGGTTTAAAAATAAATATCTTGATATTAAATATTTTTATTTCTCTTCTGGAAGTGTGTTTTTAAGAATGTTTAATATTTATGAAATAGATTTTTTTAATAAAAAATTTATATATACCAAGCAAAATAAAACTAATAAAGAAGAAAAAATATTTATTTTAGATGATGAAACAATATCATTATTAAAACAAAAAATATATGATTTACAATATTATAATTATGA
>CAJKZK010000016.1 GCA_905204225.1 uncultured Bacillota bacterium | reverse complement strand
TAATCTATTATTACATAAATTCATTATATATTGTAATATTGAAGCAACAATCAAACATAATCCTATTAATTGTAAAATATGATTTAATTGATTAAAATTAACATTTTTTTCAATTAAAACATCAATCGCATTACCCACCAAAATTGGAATATATAAAGAAAAAACAACATAACCTATTGAACTAATAAGGGTTAATAATAAGAAAAACCAATATGGTTTTATTGTTTTCATTAAACGTGAAAATAAATTATTCTTCATCTTCATTTACCTCACTAGAAAATTGTGAATTATAAATTTCTTTATACACTTCACAATTATTTAATAATTCTTCATGGGTTCCTATGCCTACTAATTCACCATTGTCCAATACTAAAATTTGATCACAATGCATTAATGAAGATGTTCTTTGAGAAATCATAAATATTGTTAATGTGTTATCAAAATTTAATAATGCATGTCTAAGTTTAGCATCGGTAGCATAATCTAAAGCTGATGAAGAGTCATCTAAAATTAATATTTTTGCTTTTTTTATTAACGCTCTAGCGATACATAATCTTTGTTTTTGCCCACCAGAAAAATTATTACCATTTTGTTCTACTATTTCATTAATACCATCTTTTTTCTTCTTTATAATATCTTCACTTTGACTAGCTTTAATTGCTTTAGTTATTTCTTCATCTGTTGCATTTTTATTACCCCATAATAAATTTTCTTTAATAGTTCCTGCAAACAATTTTGCTTTTTGAGGTACTAAACTAATTTGATCATGCAAATATTCAAGAGGATATGAAGCAATATCTTTTCCTTCAAAATATATCGTTCCTTGATTAATATCATAAAAATGATTCATGACATTAATTAAAGTAGTTTTTCCTGATCCTGTTCCTCCAATAATACCAATTGTTTGTCCTTTTTTTACTTTAAATGATATATCTTTTAAAGAATTTTTATCACTAGTTCTATAAGACATAGAAACATGATTAAATTCAATTATATATTTATCATCTCCACCTTCATGATTATGAATATCATATTTACTTTCTATAGATAAAATGTTGTCAATTCTATTACTAGAAGCAATAGAACGGGATACTGTAATAATTAAACTAGCAAACTTAATAGTTTCTACTAAAATTTGTGAACTTAAATTATATAAAGCAATAGAATCTCCTTGAGTTAAATTACCTGCTTGAACATTTAATCCACTTACATATATTAAAACAACAATAAAAATATTAATTAAAGCATAAGTAAGAGGATTAATTAAAGTAGATAATCTTCCTACAAATAATTGGCTTTTAAATAAAATATTATTTTCTTTTTGATAATTTTTTATTTCTTGTTGTTGTTTATTAAACGCTCTAATAACTCTTATACCTATTAAATTTTCTCTTGTTAATTCTACGACTCTATCAAGTTTTTCTTGGCTTTTATTAAATAAAGGTATAGAAAAATACATAATTAAAAACACTACAAGAAATAATGTTGGTACAGTACACAAAAAAACTAATCCAACTTCTTTAGAAATTGTAAAAGAAACAATAACTGCACCTATAATAACTGCAGGAGAACGCAATAATAATCTTAAAGTCATATTTACACCAATTTGAACTTGGTTAACATCACTTGTCATTCGTGTAACTAATGTTGATAAACCAACTTCATCAAGATCAGAATATTGTAAACTTTGTATTTTTTTAAATAAATCATTTCTTAAATTAGTGGCCAATTTGCATGCAGCTTTAGCAGAATAATATTGTGCAATAATTGTACTAGTTAACCCTAAACATGCAAAAATAAGAAGTACACCACACATTAACAAAATATAAGTAAAATCATCATTTTTTATACCATTATCAACGATTTTTGAAACAATTAAAGGAACACATAATTCAAAACACACCTCTAACATTTTAAATAGAGGTCCTAAAATAACTTCTTTTTTAGTTTTTTTTAAATAAGACAATGTTTTCTTCATACTTCTATATCATACTCATATTAAAAAAATAATTCTATTAATTTATAATTTTATTAATTTTTTTACAAAAATCATATTTTAATATATAATATTAAAAAAGGAATGATTTACATGAGCAAAAAAATTATTACATCTAAAATACTACACATTATATCGTTATTACCTTTTATTATTTCATTTGTTTTTTTCTTATATTTTTATATAAGTATACTTATTCACAATGAAGATAATGCAGAGGTAGGTAATGCTATTCTAATGATTATATTTTTATATTATGGTTCAATATGCAATGCTGTAGCGTTATTATTTAATATTATTAGTTTCTTTTTGATAAGTAAAAAAGATATTGAAATTAATTCTTCTCTAACAAAAACAAAAAAGAAATATTTAATCTTTATAATATTAATTCCAATTTTAGCAATTTTAGAAATTGTTTTATTATTGTATTGTCATTAAAAAAGGTGATTCTATTAGATAAAATCACCAAAATTTAAATCCAAAAAATCAAAATACCTATGGCACAAAACCATAGGTATTATTTTTAATTAAAATTTATTTGATAAATATATAATCCAGTATTCCCACCATAAGCAAGTACACCAATATATAATTTACCATTCATTTGTACCATATTTTGAACATTGTATTGCCCTTTGGCTGATTGTAATTTATCATTAATTGTTAAATCAATAGTAACAGTTTTTATTTTATTACCTTTCCAATCAAAGATTTGAATTTCACCAGCCAACCAACCATCATGATTAAATATTGCATAAATATATTCATTATCAGCATATAATGTTTGGAATTTAGCATCTCCATCAGGATTCTTTTCAAAATCTTTAAAGAAATCTTTAGTGTGTTCCGCTTTTAAAGTAAATGTATTAATAACATTTTTATCTTTATCAGTTATATACATTTTATTACCAACAGTCAAAGCATATTGATTTTTTTCTACACTATAACCGACTGAGAAAATATCTTTCATCTTTGCTCCATTATTTTTGAAAACAAATTCTTCTGCATCTTCTACTACTTCTAATGTAGCTGAATTAAAGACTTTAATTACATTTGTTTGTTTTACAAGTAAATATACATATCCATTTTGATAGAACATGTTATAATCTTCATTCCAGTAATTTGAATCAGATATTTTAATAACATTTGTTTTTTGAATTATTTTATTAGTTGATAAATCATATTTAACAATTTGAACATATTTTCTTCCATTAGATGATAAAGCATAATATAAATATTGTTCATCTGTACAACCACCTTCAACAGAAAATAATGTTTGAGTTTTTCCATCACATTCTTCTATTGAAATAATTCTTTCAGCAATAAGATTATCACTAAATGAAGGTTCAACATTATTTTTCATAGAATTTTGTACATATCCACCAAGTAATTTATTATCAAATGTTCTTAAACTATCTAAGCTCATATTTAATTTAGAAATGAATAATCCTTTATGTCCAGTATAAGCACGGCCAGTAAAATATACATTACCTTTAGCAAATACCATACTTTGAACAGTTCTATTATCTGATTCTGTTAAACCATTAGAACAATCAATAATTTGATCTTCACCAACTTTTTGTCCAAACCATGTATAAGTTTGAATTAAAGTAGAAGTAACACTTTCACTATTATCACGATATACAGCATAAATATAATTTTCATCACTTGTTATAGTTCTGAACATATAATTATTGACATCAAATTTTATAGTAGTTTCATTAGCTTTATCTTTTTTATTTCCTTTATAGAAAGTGCCAACATGATTTTTACCAACAACTACATATTGATCTAAATAATTATTATATTCTGCATCAATAGTTTTTTCGCTTGCTCCAGTAAATGTAATATCTTTTTCTAATAAAGCAAGAGTTTTAGCGTCAAAATATGATACTTTACCATTAAAATCAAAATATCCAATTTTGCCATTTTCATAAAATAATTTATTAATATCATAGTTATCAGTTACCCAACCAGATGTATAACCATCTTCAATTAGTTCACTTTTTCCAACAAGATTGTTAGTTTCGATATCATATTTAATAATTTTAGTTTTTCCACCACCAAATTGGCTTACTGCAATATAAATATATTCTCCATCAGAACAGCTTCCTTGAGTATCAACACCTTCATCAACGTTTACATTTTCGCCTTCATATACTTTATTAGTTGTGTATGTTTTTTCAATATTTCTAGTATCACATGTTTCATTGTATTCACCGAAAGAGAAATTATTATCATCTAACATTTCTACATCAACATAATCAAGATTAATTGAGGCTGAAGAATTATCATAAGATTTTATATTACTATCTTTAATTTCTAGAGCAATTTTATTATCTCCAGTAGATAAAAGAACATCAAATAAAGTTATATCATAATAAACTTGTGATGGTTGATCTTTATTAGTAGTATTACCTGCTTTTTCAATTTTAATTTTGTGATCAAAATTTTTATCATAACCATTTACTTTAATATTTAAAAGATTACTTAATAAAATATCTTCGCTATGATAATTATTATTATCAAATAATAAATATGTTGAAGCTACTCTAAGAGTAATTTTTCCACGTACATTATTTTTAGAATTAACATTAAATTCAACTTTAGAAGAACTATTTAAATCTCCAACATAAGATACTTCTTTATCAAAAATATATTCATTATTAACATATTTATAGCTTGAACCAGTTTTTACTTTTCCATTTGTAAGTGTTGCTTTTTCAGCTTCTTGTCTTTTAACAACTTTTGCTTTTATTTCAATTCTAGCATTATTATTATCTTTAGCACATATTGTTAAATTTGTTTTTTTACCAAATGAAACAATATCTTCTTTTCCAATAATAGTAATCTCACTTAAATTAACAGGAATATAATTACCAGAATCATATTTACCCATTATTTTTAATTTACTTAAATCAGCATTTTCTCTTTTTTCATCAGCGAATAAAATAGCTTCACCATCTTTAAGTTCTAAAGAAACAAGTTTACCATTTGTAAATTCACTTTCTTTTAAAACAGAAATATCAACTTCTCCTAATAAAGTAGTGCCTTCAAATTCATAAGTTAATTTCCATTTCTTATCTGTTAATTTTAATGGAGTTGTAGTATCAACACTAATTTTTGAATCATCAACATCTAAAGTAGAACCATCATTATATTCAACACAAATAATTAATCCATCTTTATTAAATAATTGTCCTTCTTTATATACAACAATATATGGATTATTAACAACTGTCAATTTTACTGGTTTAACATCTAATAATGAAACACTTAATTTTGTTTCTTTTTTCAAATATTTAAAGGTAATTTCTCCACCATTAGTAGCAAAATCATTAGGAACTTCCATATTAAATTGTTTACTAGTTAAATTTGAAGAATAATCTTCTCCATTTTTTACTGTGAAATGAGCTTGAACACTAAAATCATCTTTACTAGGAGATGCTTTACCATTTTTATAAAAGTCAACTCCTTCTTTTTTACTAACAATAATTGAGTCTAAAACAGGGTTACCAACACGATTATTTTCAGCTTCTTCAAGTTCATTACGATAATGATCATAACTTATTTTTGAGCTAACTACTTGTCCAATCGAAACTCCTGCACAAATAGCGACTACACCAATAATTGATAATTTTTCAATTAATTTCTTTTTCATTTACTTAGCCTCCTCAAACCATTCTTTTCTACGAAGTACAAAGTAAGCCCAACAAGCAATTCCACATCCAATCATTATATCAATAGCAACAACTGTTGGTTTCCACCAGTTCCATGAATCAATTAAAACTGCACTATCAATAGTTTCACCTTGATCTGGGTGTTCTTTTACATATTCATTCCATGCTTTATTAATGCATTGAGTATGTAAATAAGCATAAGTTGCATGTTTAATAGCATTTCTTAATTGTCTTTGAATTCTTGGAGTAGCAGTTTCAGAATAGTTAAAATTATAATCTGCACCTAAGAAATTTAATTTAGAACCCATACCTAAATCATTACCTGCTCTAATACCGTGATCTATATTCATAAATTTATTATCATAAGAATAATCTGTAACAATAACTCCTTTAAAGCCCCATTCAGTTCTAGCGACACCTTCAATTAAAGCTTCACTACCGCCTGTATAACAAGTGCCTATTCTACCATAAGAAGTCATAAGTCCCATACAATCTGCAACTTGAATTGCTTTTTGGAATGATTTTAAATAAGTTTCTCTTAAAGCTTGTTCAGTACACCAGTTATATAAATAATTACGATGATTTTCAGTTGGATTTAATGCAAAATGTTTTAAATAAGGGAATGTACCTGTTCTTTGTAAACCAGTAATTGCATTAACAACAGTACATGATGACAAATATGGATCTTCACTATAATATTCAAAATTTCTACCACCAATAGGAGTACGATGAATATTTGTTCCTGGAGCCCAAGCACTAGCAATATTTAAACTTACACAATCAGTGCCATAAGATATTCCCCATTGTATTGCCAATTTTTTATTAAATGTTTGAGCTAAAACTGTATTTGATGGATATCCAGTTCCTACTTTACCATCAATACCAGGGTTATATCCTTTAATTTGTAATGGTCCATCATAAGCTGATAAACTAGGTAAACCAATTTCATTAACACTAACAATTGAATAACCATTTCCAATTAAATTAACAGCAGAAGAAATTCTTGCTTGATTTAATAATTCTTCCCATTTTTCATCATCATAATTATTACCAAGTTCATATCCTAAATCAGTAACACGACCATTTTCAGCTATTTTATATGAAGTTGAATTTTGGTTCCATAAGACTTTACTATTATCAACATCTCTACCAAATACATCTTTACTAGCATTATCCCATTCATCACCTAAAGCTTGATTAATTCTTACTTTTTTAGCAATTGCACTAGTAATTTTTCTATTTTCCCCTCTTTTAAATTCATAAGGGTCTGGGAATGAACCTCTTTTAATATAAGGAATATTAGCATTTTCATCACCATTATTTCCATCAAGAGAATAACCATCATAAGCATTTGGATAAGTAAATTTATTTTTAACTTCTTGTCCAGTAACTTTATCTTTATCTAAATTAATTGTATCTTTGACTTTAACAACAAATTTATTATTCTCACATTCTTTTAAAGTGTGAGAATTAGTCATTAATTTTAATTCATAATCACCTTTTTCAAGTTCGTAACCAATATGATCATTTTTATTCATGTCATAACAATCGTAACTGGTAAAATCATTAGCATCTACTTCAATAGATAATTTTTGTTCACTTTGTGGTTCAAGAGTAATCGTCTTTTCATAACCAACTAAACTTACATATGATTTTTCAATTCCACCTTTTGTAAATGGTGCAGTTAAATATACTTGAACAACATCTTTCCCCGCTACATCACCAGTATTTTTAACAGTAACATTAATTGTTATTTTACTTTCATCAGTAATATAACCATCACTTACTACTTTATTATCTTTATCTTTAATTTCAATAGAAGCATTGCTCCATTCAAAAGTAGTATATGATAAACCATATCCAAAAGGATATTGAACAACACTATCATATCCTTTTAATGTTTTATTGTTTCCTTCATTATCTAATATTGTTCTAGAATATTTACTATTATTCCATATACCTTCATGATCAGCAGTTTCATACCATTTATAACCAACATATATACTTTCTACAAAATCCATATATGCATCAGACTCTCTTGCTAAATCACCTAAATATTCACTTGCATTAGTATATTTTCCTAAATTAGTAATATAATCATAATTTACATTACTTTCAAGTTCATAAGCATAAGTATCAGCAAAATGACCTGAAGGACTTGTATCACCATATAATAAATATGGTATAGCAGCCGCACCATGAGTTCCTGTAGCACCAACAACTAAAACAGCATCAATACCTTTAATATTATCGAGTGGTTCAAGAACCATTGTGTTACATGCATTAATTAATACAACAACTTTTTCATAATTATTACCAACATACGTTAATAATTCTTTTTCTGTATCAGTTATTTTCAAGTAATCTGGTGTTAAATCTCCTGACTCATGTCCAGTTCTTGAAATTACTACTATTGCAGTTGAAGAAAATGCTTTAGCATCTTCAAGTAATTTATCTGTATACACTGATTTATCTGTTATTTTAGGCTCAAAGAAATTTGGATTTCCTCTACCACCACTTTGGCCAAATCCTACATTTTTTACTGGATCATGATAAGAAGAATATGCATCTATTAAATCTTGATTATAAGTAATACCATATTCATAATTATCAAATGCTCTTAATAAATCTACTGTATTATTCCAATCATTTTCTTTAGGTGAGATAGTGCCAGAGCCACCACCAGACATAACCCAATCAGTTACACCCCAACCAAAAATATTAACTTTATTATCTTCAGACTTATTTAATGGTAAAACACCATTATTTTTTGCTAAGACTGCTCCATCTAAAACAATATTCTTTGCTAATTCTTCTCCACTAGCAGCACTAATTTCATTATTAGAATTATTAGAAATAGGTGGGCATAAAAAACTATTAATTTGCGATTCAAAAATATTACAAATCACATTTCCTATAACTGCAGATGCTATTACAACTAGCATTCCAGCAAAATTAATAACATATTTTACTCTTTTATTCATTTGTCTTATCCTTATGTTTATTTATGTATTTATTTATCAAAAACAAAACTTGTTTTAAAGACAAATGATCCAGAACCAGCTCCATAATTTAAAGCAACAAAATATAATTCATTATCTTTAATAAAAATACTTTGGCCATTATATTTTCCATCACTAGTTGCACATGTATTAGCTGTATCATGGATTATTAAACTCTTATATGCTTTATCATTATATGTTTCAGTTAAAGTATCACATTGATTTCCACTCCAATCAAAGATACTAATTCCACCACCAAGAACTCCATCTTTATTACTTAAAGTATAAATATATTTATCTGTACTTGTAACATCTTGTAAATTAAGCCTTTCATCTTTTTCTAAAATACTTGATGAATAAAAACTACCAGTAACATCAGTTTTAGTAATTTTCTTTTTATTGGAATCATAAATGTAAAGTGTATTAGCTCCTATAATTGCAAATTTATCTTCTGTTTTATTATATTCAACATCAACAATTGTTTCTGGGAAATTTTCAAAAAGTGTTACTTCGTTACCATCATTTAAAGCATTTAAATTTTCATCAAATACTTTAAATTTATTATCTTTTACACATACATAAACATTATCATTATAAACAAATATTGAACCTTTTGTTTGAACATAAGTTTTTTCTGTATTTATTTCAAATGCTTCTGTTTCATTTTCAATGCGGTTGGTTTTTGAATTATATTTTACAAGTATAGTATCTGTGGCACCTGAATTTGTAAATGAAAAATACATATAATCTCCATCTACAAAAGCACCTCTTGATTGTCTTCCACTATATTTAAATAATTGTTGATATTTAACTTCACTAATATTTTTATTTGTTTTTTCTATATATTCCATAGAATCAATAAAATTAAGATTCAAATTTGATTTATTAACATTATTATTAAATTCTAATTCACAAATAAGTAATCCATCACTATTAAATCTATTAATAGCGCAATAATATTTATCATTTAATTTAACAATACTTTGAGCGTTAACTTCTGAATCTAAAGTTATACCTGTTTTATTATCTGTATCATTGAAACTAACTTTTTCTTTAATAACATTTCCTAACCAATCATAAATTGAAATCGTTCCACCTATAACATTATTACTTCCACCTAAAGCATAAATGTATTTTTCATCGCTATAAATATCGTTTAAATCTCCATCAACAGATATTTTTGTACCACTACTATATGTAACTAAATCTTTATTAGCAAAATATAAATTTCCAGCTTTATCAATTAAAGCAAATTTATTTTGTTTTTCATTATAAGAAATATCATAAATATATTCAGCTTTTAAATCACCTGTAAATGTTAATTTTTCATCAGTAATTTCGCTTAATGTATTTGTATCAAAAAACTTGATTGTTCCATCTTTTAAAATTAAACCAATCATATTATTATAAAAAAACGTTTTTCCTGGTGTTTGAACAAATTCATTTCCACTACATAATGTTATTACATTAGAATATAATGTTTCTTTTGTAAAAAGATTATATTTTACTAATTTTGTTTCTGCAGAACCCATTTTATTTAATGCATAATATAAATTATTTCCATCAGTACAACCACCTTGAGGAATTTTAAATTCATTTGATTGAATTTTATCGCTTACTTTATTTAAAGTAATATCATAATTTTCTACTGCTTCTAAATAACCAACCAAATCATCACTCATAGTAGAATTATTTAAATTTTCATTAAGTGATGTTGTTCTAGTTTTTACTTCTTCATCATTAACACTTAAAGTCATTTTTATATTTGTTGCTAAATAACTAGAATTAGAACTAAATTTAATTGTATAACATGCCCAATAATAATCTTTAGTGGAAGTTATTTCTTGATCAATTAATTCTTGTGAACTAGAAAAATAAGATGTTTCTTCTCCACTAGAAATGCCTTTATATAATGTAGTAATTTCACTTGATTTAATTGTTTTAACAGTTTCAGTTTCTTCAATTCCAATTAATTCTCTAGTATATTTAATTGAAGTAACATCACCTTTAATAGCAGTAGCAAATCTTAAATAATATTCATTATCTTTAGTCGCTGTTTGAACATAAATTTTTGATGTTTCAACTCCACTAGATGTTCTCATTTCACTTAAAGCATATCTTTTAACATTAGTTGATAAAGCATCATAATTATAATCAATCAAATCTTCATGATTTTGTTGATTACTAATAAGGCCTAAGCCCAATAAACTTGTTAATACAAGTAAACATGATAATTTATTTTTCATTTTCTAGCTCCTTTAAAGTTTTTCATTGATTCCAGAATCTGCAGTGATATCAAGAATTTCATCAGTTTTAAAATTTGATACAGATAATATATCTTCTGTTTCAATTTTTTGAAGTTTAATAAGTGGTAAATAGTAATTTTTTAGCTTTTTCATACGCAAAAAGCCCCCTTTCAATATAGACATACATTAAATTGAAAGAGGTAAAATTAAAATATTTGCTGCGTGAATTGTTATCAACTTTTCGTGAATTGATTAATCTTGTTTTTGTTCAGTAAATAATATTTGAATAATAAAAATATTATCTTTAATGTCTATTTTAAAATCGCCATGATATTTTTCAACAATTAACTTAATTGATTTTAAACCATATCCATGATAACCATTATTAACTTTAGTCGTTTTAGGTATTCCATTATAATCAAGATTTATTTTTCCTTCATAATAATTAGAAATAAATATTGATGTACAAGATAAAGCATTTCTAACAATTAAACTAATACTTCTTTTATTTACATCTTCAAGTTTAGTCACAGCCTCTATCGCATTATCAATCATATTACCAAATAAAGAATATAAATCTGCTTCCGCAATAAAATTTAATTTAGAACAATCAGCAACACATTTAAGACTAATATTCTTTTTTTGACATAATAAACTTTTTTCAGTAAGAATTAAATCTAAAGCATCATTATTAGTTTTAATATTTGAATCATAAATATTAATAATATTTTCTAATTCTTTTACAGCTTCATTAGAAATATTAGCTTTATTACCAAAATTTCTAATTTGATGTTTTAAATCATGACATTTAATGTTAATTAAATCAACATTTTCTTTATTTTGTTTATATTGTGCTTCTGCTTTATTTAAAAGTTGGCTAGTAATAGTTAATTCAGTCTTTAATTGTTTGATATTTAAAATATTAAATAATAAAAATAATACCATCAAACAACATAAAATATTATAAACACAAATTATTATAGATACTTCTTTTCCTTTAAATTTGTCACTATAAATAATAATAGAATTAATTATAATATCAATTAATAAAATCAATCCAGAAATTAAAACTATACTAAAATTAGACATTTTTGCTTCATCTTTATTTATTCTTTCATTAAATATAACAAAAACTATTGTATAAATAATAGCATATACTATTAGTAAGATAGAAAAAGAAATAATATTTAAATATGTTATATTGACATTTAAAGGAATATCTCCATAAGAAATAAATGATAACTTTTCTTCAATAGATAAAAATGTTGTTAAAACATTATATGTTTGATAAGCAAGATGTTGAGATGTATATGCAGTAATGGAAATTAAAAAAATATTTTGGATAGAGATATTATAAACAAAATACAAAGATATCGCACAACATGTAAATAATATTAAAAACGTGATTGATGAATACCACCACGAATACGAAACATCTTTAAATAAAGGAAAAACAATAGCTATTAATATACAAGTTAAAATAGTTAAAATATATCTACATACAGGATATTTCTTTTTAGGCAAATAAAAAGATAATAAATGCATTGCACATAATATTTCAAAAACAAAAATAATTTTATAAGCAAATAATTCTGTAATAATCATTAGTTACCACCACCAGTAGCAATAAATTCATTTAAAACATGAAGAAATTGTTTTCTTTTAGGACGAGAAATAAGTAACGATTCATTATCAATAATGACACTATCAGGGGTAACTTGGCTAACCATTTTTAAATTAATTAAATAACAACGATTACATAATGCAAAATAATCATCTTTTAATATATCAACATAATCATTTAATACACCATGAGTTTCATATTCTCCATCTAAAGTATGAAAAATAAGTTTATGATTGTTAATTTCAATATATTTTATTCTATCAATTAATATTTTTTTAAAAGATGTTTTATTAGTATAAATTACAATAGATTTATCATTACCTTTTAAATGAGGCAATATTCTTTCTAAAGTTAAAACAAAATTATAATAATTTACTGGTTTTAAAACATAATCAAAAGCATGAACTTTATAACCTTCTATTGCATATTGAGCTAAAGATGTAACAAAAATAATAATTACCATAGGATCTTTTTGTCTTAATTTTTCACTAGCTTCAATCCCGTTCATATAAGGTAAATTAATATCCATAAATACCAAATTATATCCAGTTTTATATTTATCTAAAAATTTAACTGCATTATCAAAAATATCAATAGAAATATTTTTTTCATGCTGATTAAAAAACATTTCAATATGCTTTTTTAAATCATTTGACATCTCTATCTCATCTTCAATAATTGCAATTTTTGTCATTAAACACCTCAATAATTTCATTAAAATTATACCCCCCCCCCAACTGTTTTGTCAATTTAAGTTATCAAAGTATTATTCTTTACAAGTTCTTTACATTTTTTTACAACTTCACTAAAGATTACAAATAATATTTTTTTTATTATGAAAGTGTCCTAGGAGGAAAGAAAATGAAAAAATTACAAAAAGGATTATTTATTTTGATGTTAGGATTAACCTTTACTGCATGTGGTAATACAACATCAAGTTTAGAAAGTACAGGTAGTTCAAATCAAGTAGCTTTTGATGCTTCAAAAAAAATCAAAGTTTATACTCGTGACACCGATAGTGGAACAAGAGATGGTTTCTTTACTAAAATTGGTTTAAAAAACAATGTTAAATCAAATGAAGGTTTAGTTACTGATATTGTTACTACTTCTGGTAATGGTGATATGGTTTTAAAAATTAAAAATGATGAATATTCAATTGGTTATATTTCTTTATCATCATTAGAAGAATCATCATTAAATGGCTTAAAATATGATGGTGTTGAACCAACAGAAGAAAATGTTTTATCTAAATCATATGAATTAACAAGAAATTTCAATTACATTACAAGAGTAGATTTCGATTCAGATGAAAAGAAACAAATAGTTGAAGCTTATGTTGCTTATTTATCAACAAAAGAAGCTAAAGCAACAATTATTGCTAACTCTGGTATTGTTAAAATTAATTCTACAGATAAAAGTTGGAATGATATAAAAGCAAATTATCCAATATGTGGAAAAGATAATTCAAATATTACCATTAAATTTGGTGGATCAACTTCCGTTGAAAAGATTGCTAAAGCATTATCTCAAGAATTTGCTAGTAAATGTGGTAATTTCAAACCAGAACATAACCATGGTGGATCAGGTGATGCATATAAATTCACTCAAGGCGAAGAAAAAGATTCAACAAGCAAATTAGATGTTGGTTTCTTATCAAGAGAATTAAATTCTTCTGAAGTTGCAAGTGAAAATACAGCTGGATTAATTTGTGTTGATGCAATTGTAGCAGTAACAAATCAAAAAAACCCATTAAAAGATGTTACTGCTGATGATCTTAAAAATATTTATACAGGAACCATTACAAAATGGAGTCAAATAATCAAGTAAAAATATCACAAAATAAGATTAAAAATAAGACCACTTTAGACCAAATTGTTAAAGTGGTTTTTACGCTTATTGCTCTTATTTGTGCATCAGTTATTGTAGTTGTAGTAATATTTATTTTGTTTGAAGGAATTAAGCCATTTGCTACAACATATTTAATTAATGATAAGCAATATACAGTTAATTTTTGGAATTTTTTAGTGGGTTTATCTTGGGAAGCAAAACCTTATGAATATGGCGTAGGTTTTATCATAATAAATACATTATATGTCACATTTTTAAGTTTATTAATTGCTATACCAATTTCTGTATTAACTGCTTTATTTATTGTTAGAATTGCTCCCAAAAAAATAGGTACAGTTTTAAATTATGTTATTGAATTATTAGCTAGTATTCCTTCAATTATTTATGGTGTTTTTGGAGCAGGTATTATTACTCAATTAGTTAAAAATTTAGCTTCATTATTCCATTATCAAAGTGCCGGAGGCGTTTCTACTTTAGCAACAGTTTTAGTTTTAGCTATTATGATTATACCTACTATTACTATGATTAGTATTACTAGTATTAAATCTGTTAAAGAAGATTTTATTAAAGGTTCATTAGCATTAGGTGCTAGTAAAACTCAAACAAATTTTAAAGTCGTTTTAACTAGTGCTAAATCTGGTATATTCTCTGGAATTATTTTAGGAGTTGGTAGAGCATTAGGAGAAGCTACTGCAGTAACTATGGTAGCAGGAAACGCTAATTATGGTCCTACATTTAATTTGTTTGATATTACTAGGACTTTAACTTCTACTATGTTAGCGAATATGCAAGAAACAAGTGGTCTTTCTTATGATATAAGATTTAGTGTTGGAGTTATTTTAATTATTATTATTTTAATTACTAATTTATTGTTAAACTTTATAAAACAAAAGGTAGGTAACAATTATGCAAAATAAAAGAAAAATTAAAGATATTATTTTACAATCTATTACTTATATCTTTTCAAGTTTTGGTATTTTAATATTAGTAGCAATTTTTGTTTTTATCTTTTCTAAAGGCGCTACAACATTATCATTTGACATGATTACAGGTGATTATCATCAAGAAGTATACAATTTAGCTTATGAAGAAAAAAATGTTACTAATTTAGAAGAAAAAAATATTGAGAATAGTTACTATTCTACTAGATGGGGAATAGCTTTACAAGATGGCACTAATAATGCTGGTGAAAATGTTGTTTATGTTAGTTATATAGATGAAAATTCTTGTTTAAGAGGATTAAAAGATCAAACAACTGCTTCTCCATTTTCTTTAAAAAAAGGTTATATTGTTACTAAAATTATTCTTTTAGATGAAGAAGATAATATGATAATTTCTATTAGTAAATATAAAGCAGAAAAAATGATTAATCAAATTAATAAAGGTGTTAGTATTACTGATATGCAAATTACTACTAGTGGTGGTGGTATTAGAGGCTCATTATTAACTACTTTATTATTAATATTTTTAACCTTAATAATTTCATTACCATTAGGAATTGGCGGGGCAATATATTTAGCAGAATATGCTAAAAATAATAAACTAACTACTATTATTAGGGCTATGATTGATATGTCAAGTGGTATTCCAAGTGTTATATTTGGTTTAGTAGGCATGTTAATATTTATTCCTTTTATGAACGCTACTATTCATTCTTCAGGAACAAGTGTAGCTGCTGGAGCGTTTACAATGGCAATAATGTTATTACCAATTATTATTAGAACAACTGAAGAAGCAATTCATACAATTCCTCAATCATATAGAAATGCATCTTTAGCTTTAGGTGCTAGTAAAACTCAAACAATATTTAAAGTTGTTATTCCTAATGCTTTAGGTGGTATATTAACTGCTACTTTATTATCTATTGGTAGAATTATTGGTGAATCAGCCGCTTTAATTTATGTTATGGGAACTGCAATCAAAGATACAGTATCTATAAATCAAAATTCTACATCTTTAGCAGTTCATATGTGGTCAGTAATGGCAGGAGAAAATCCAAATTATGCTCAAGCTTGCGCTATAGCAATCATTATATTAATAATAGTTTTAGTATTGAACATTTTAGTTAAATTAATAAGTAGAAAATTAAATAAATTTGAGGTAAAGAAATAATGGATACAGTATTTAAAGTTGAAAATTTAGATTTATATTATGGAGAAAAACATGCTCTGAAAAATATCAATATTGATATTTATAAAAATAAAGTTACTGCGTTTATTGGTCCTTCTGGATGTGGTAAATCAACATTATTAAGATGTTTTGATAGAATGAATGACTTAATTGACGAATGTAAAATAACAGGTTTAATATCATATGAAGAAAAAGATATTAAACAAATGAATCCAATTGAATTAAGAACCGAAGTAGGCATGGTTTTCCAAAATCCTAACCCTTTTCCAATGTCAATATTCGATAATGTTGCTTATGGTCCTAGATGTCAAGGCATTAAAAACAAAGCTACTTTAACAAAAATTGTTGTTGAATCATTAAAAAAAGCTGCTTTATATGATGAAGTAAGTGATCGTTTAAAAGATTCTGCTTTAAGTTTATCAGGAGGTCAGCAGCAAAGATTATGTATTGCTAGATGTATAGCCATGAATCCAAAAGTAATTTTAATGGATGAACCCACATCTGCTCTTGATCCAATTGCTACATTAAAAATAGAAGAATTAATGGAAGATTTAAAAAAAGATTTTACAATAATTATCGTTACTCATAATATGCAACAAGCTACAAGAATTAGTGATTATACAGCTTTCTTTATGCTTGGTGAAATTATTGAATACGCTCCAACAGAAAAATTATTTAAAGATCCACAAAATAAAAAAACAGAAGATTATATTACAGGAAGGTTTGGTTAAAATGAAATTACAAGAAGAATTAGATAATCTCAATCAAATGATTATTAAAATGGCTGATGTGGTTGAAAACAACTTATCATTAGCTTTCTCATTATATAAAAAATATGATGAAGATACTGCCGCACAAATAAATGATGATATTGTTGATTTACATGAAAGATTAGTGGAAGAAGTATGCATGTCAATTTTAATTAAAGAAAGATTTTTTGCTAAAGATATGCGTATGGTTATTGGTATTCTTAAATTAGTAGCAGATCTTGAAAGATTAGGTGACCATGCTGAAGATATCAATACTTTTTCAAAAAAATTAATTAATGAAGAAAAACATCATTTTGATGATATAGATAAAGCTATTAATATTGCAATGAATATGGTTCATAACTCTATTGATTCTTTTATTAAAAAAGATTTAAGTGCTGCTCAACAAGTAATTTTAGATGATGATTTAGTAGATAAATTATATGAAAAATTAATTAATGAAATAATTTCTTTAGCAGAAAATAAACAAGTTTCTTCTGCTTTTGCAATATACACTACTCTTGTAGTAAAATATATAGAGAGAATAGCAGATCATGCATCTAATATTGCTGAATGGGTTATTTATATTCTCAGTGGCTATTATAAAGATAAACAAATCTTTTAAGGAGAGTTATGGGGTCAATTATTTATTCTGTTGAAGATGATTTAGATATTGCAAGAATTATTAATAAAACATTAACCAAACAAGGATATCAAGTTTATTCTTTTCAAGATGGTAAAAGTTTTATAAATGCTTTTAATAAACAAAAACCAGATTTAGTTTTACTTGATTTAATGCTTCCAGATATGAATGGTAATGATATTATTAAATTTATTAGAAATGATATTGAAAATAATGAAGTGGAAATTATTATTATCTCTGCTAAAAGAATGTTAATGGATAAAGTAGAAGGATTAGATTTAGGTGCTGATGATTATTTAGAAAAACCATTTGATTTACTTGAATTAATGTCAAGAGTTAATGCTAGATTAAGAAGACATCAAAACAAAAATATTTTAATCTATAATAATTTAAAAGTAGATTTACAAAAACATTTAGTTTTTCTAGATAATAAAGAAGTTGTTTGTACTAATAAAGAATTTGATATCCTTACTTATTTATTACAAAGAAAAGGGCAAGCTGTTTCTAGAGATGATTTATTAACATTTTTATGGGGCGATAATAATTCTGATTATGAATCAAGAACAATCGATGTTCACATTAAAAGTTTAAGAGCAAAACTAAACGATAATGATGGCTCTATTATTCAAACAATTTACGGAATAGGATATAAAATAGGTATATGAAAAAACGTTTAATAATATCTAATATTTTAGTAGTTTTCTTTTCAATGATTGCTCTTTTATTTATTTCTTGTTTTATTGTTAGTGAATCTAATTTTAAAAGAACATCTTCACAAATTAAATCATATTTAAATATAGCTTGTAATATTTATGATGGAAGTAACCAAGACAAATTAACATCTTATTTTTCTAATAATAAAGATATAAGAATTACTATTATTGATAAAACAGGTAAAGTGATTTTTGATACAGAAAAAAACACAGAAGAAAATCATTTATCAAGGCAAGAAATTACGTCTTTAGGACAAGTAACGTGTCGTTATTCTACTACATTAAATATTTCAATGTATTATGTAGCAGCAGAAGATTCAAATACTTATATTCGAATTGCTCTACCAGAAAATAGTGTTAATTCTATTGTTCAACAATTACTTATTTATGGCACTCTTACTTTAGTAATTATATGCGTTTTAACTATTTTTATTTCAATCAATATTATTAATCAATCAATGGAACCATTAAAACAAGAAATAAAAAAATTATCTACAATTGTAGGTGAAGATATACCTGTCAATGATTCTGATATTGATTTTTTATCTCATCAAATCGATGATGTTCAATTCTTAATTAATCAAAAAATTTATAATATTCAAGAAGAAAAAGATAAAACTATAGCTATTATAGATAATTTAAATCAAGGATTTATTCTTCTCGATGATAAATTAAATACTATTTTAATTAATAAAATAGCTAAGAAATTATTAGCGTATAATAATGAAAAAAATTATTTATATTATATTAGATCTTTACAAATTCAAAATGCAATTAATAACACTTTAAAAGAACATAAAACTCATGAAGAACAAATAATTCAAGATAATAAAGCTTTTATTTATCAAATTTCTCCATTACATTATCAAGAAAATGGTAAAAATAAAAATGGTGTTTCAATTTTATTTTATGATATAACTGATCAATATCAATTACAAAAAGCTAAGCAAGATTTCTTTGCTAATGCTTCTCATGAATTAAAAAGTCCACTTACTACAATTATTGGTTATCAACAAATGATTTCTGAAGGTATTATAGATACTAATGAAGAAATTATCGATGCAAGTAAAAGAACTTTATATGAAGCTAAAAGAATGAATCAAATGGTAATTGATATGTTAGAATTATCTTCTCTAGAAAGCGAAAAAATAATTAATAATGAAGTTAATAATTTAAAAGATATAACTCAAAATATTATAAATTCTTATACTTTAAAATTAGAAGATAAACATATTAATTTAAGCACTTCTTTAAATGATTTAAATGTTAAAATACCTCAAAAAGATTTAATTCATTTAATTTCAAATTTAATTGATAATGCAATAAAATATAATATTGAAAAGGGTAAAATTGATATTAATATTAATAAAGATGATAATTCTTTCATTATTAAAGATACTGGTATTGGCATTTCTAAAGCAAACCAAGAAAGAGTATTTGAAAGATTTTATCAAGTTGATAAAAATCGTGCAAGTGATCAAGGTACTGGTCTAGGATTATCTATTGTTAAACATATTTGTTTAAAATATAACATTAAATTAAAACTAGATTCTAAATTAAATAAAGGAACATCAATCACTTTAGTTTTTCCTAATATTGAAAAAAATAAATAATTATTTTAATGAATTAATATATAAATAATCAAAAATAGAATAAATATTTTAAGTATCTATTCTATTTTTATTAATGATATTAATCTACATATTACAAATTATAATTTTCTAATTAATAAAATATTTTAAGCAATTAAGGCTATATTCCTTAACATTGTTTAAAGCTTTTGAACAAGGAAAACCATCTACTAAAACATGAGAAACAGTTAAATTAAAAGATAAAATATATCTATTATTAACTAATTTATATTTACTCCAGCAAATTCTAGGTACAGATGATGATTCAACATTATTATTAGGTAATGGATGCACCATGCTATTATATTCTAACCATGGAATACAAGTTATATAATAAACATTATAATCTTCATTATTGTATCCTTCATTAACACATTCTTCATTTTTAGCAATTTCAATTACTTTTTTATTTATTTTATAAAATTCTTGATAATTATATACCATATTAGAACGACAATTTTCAAAATTATTTGTTTTAGTTAAAACAGTATAAGTTGGATTTATATCATCATATAATCTTACTTCGTTATTTACGATTCTTAATCTTAATTCTTCTACATTATTTAAAGCGTTCATAACTATAAAAAGAAAATTAATAAAAAAAGATGTTTTAGTTTCTTTGGAATAATTAACAATATTTGTTACATCAACATCTATATTAAAGCCATAATCTGGATTAGAGAATGTAGAAAACCACAAATATTGTTTTTTTCTACTCCATTTATTTATATCAATAATTTTATACATTATATCTACCTCAACAATAATTTACATAAATTTTTTTTATTTAACAAAAAGAAGTATAA
>CAJKZK010000015.1 GCA_905204225.1 uncultured Bacillota bacterium | reverse complement strand
TAAATTTGTTGAAGAAAAAGTTAAAGAAATAAAATAATTATTTATAAAAAATTTATTGAAATAGTAGTTTGATTATAGACTACTATTTTTTTTACCATTTTGATTATAAAAATTATTGACAATAAAACTAAAAATAAATAATATTAGATTGTTCAATATTAGAATATTTAATTTTGGAGGTTTTATGAAACAAGATTTAAATGCAGTAAAAATGGTAAAAACATTTAATATATTTATTGAAGCATACCATAAAGCGATGCAACCGATTTGTGAAGATACAAATTTACCACCGATGGCGATGGATATTCTTATTTTTTTAAAAAATAATCCTGAATATAATACAGCAAAAGATATTTGTAAATATCGTGGTTTTAAACCAGGAATTGTATCTTTTCATGTTGATAATTTAGTTAAACTTGGTTATTTAATTAGAGAAGATGTTAAAGGTGATAGAAGAAAATATAAATTAATTTGCACAAATAAAACTAATAATATTTTTGAAAAAGGAAAAATAATACAAGAAAAATTTGCTTTTGCAATTACTAAAGGGTTATCTAAAGAAGATCTTATGCATTTTGAATATTGCTTAAATATTTTTGAAAAAAATTTTGAAGAAATAAAAAACAATGGATTGGAGGAAATAAATGATTAAATTGTTAAAAAACATGCGACCTAAAGAAATAATAATGTCAATTATTTGTTTTATTTTTGTTTTAGGTCAAATATATTTTGATTTATCTTTACCTGATTATATGACAGAATTAACTAAATTATTAAAGACACCTAATACTGAAGTTAGTGCTTTAATAAATGTTGGATTAAAAATGATTTTGTGTACTTTTTGTAGTGCTATTTTGGCTATTTCATGTGGCTTTTTATCTTCAAAAGTTGCTTCAGGTTTTAGTTATGAATTAAGAAGAAAATTATTTCATAATGTTATTGATTTAAGTAAGCAAGATATGCAAAATTTTTCAATTCCTAGTTTAATTACAAGAACTACTAATGATATAACTCAAATTCAAATGATAGTATCTATGGGACTACAAATTATTATTAAAGCACCTATTATGGCTGTATGGGCTATTATTAAAATTTTAAATAAAAGTTGGGAATTATCAGTTGTTACTTTAGGTTTTGTTTTAGTGATTTGTATAACTGTTTTCTTGATTGTATCGACATGTTTACCAAGATTTAGAAAAGTACAAAAATTAACTGATAAAATTAATAATGTAACTAGAGAAAATTTAACAGGTATAAGTGTTGTTCATGCATTTAATGCTGAAGATTATCAAAATGAAAAATTCGAAAAAGCAAATAAAGAAATGAATACAATACAATTAAAAAACCAAAAGTTGTTTGCTTTGTTGCAACCAATAATGTCGTTATCGATGAATGGCTTATCTTTAGTTATATATTGGTTAGGTGCTATTTTAATTAATAAAATTGCTCTTGAAAATACAGCTCAAAGATTAACAATGTTTAGTAATGTTATTGTTTTTAGTACATATGCAACTTATGTAGTAATGTCATTTATGATGTTAATTATGATTTTTATGATGTTACCACAAGCTCAAGTTTCTGCTGAAAGAATTAATGAAGTTTTATTGACTAAATCAAGTGTTAAAGAAGGATTATTAACAGAAGGTAATAAAGTTGGCAGTGTAGAATTTAAAAATGTTAATTTTAGATATCCTAATTCTAAAGAAGATGAGTTAGAAAATATTAATTTTAAAGTTGAAAAAGGACAAACATTAGCGATTATTGGTGCAACTGGAAGTGGGAAAACTACTTTAATAAGCTTAATTAGTAGGTTTTATGATACTACAAGTGGAGAAGTATTAATTGATGGAGAAAATGTAAAAAATTATACTTTTGAAAGTTTATATAATAAGATTGGATTTGTTACTCAAAAAGCAATGTTATTTTCTGGTACTATAGAAGATAATGTTTTCTTTGGTGAAAGTAATCAAGATAAGAATGAAGAAAATTTAGAAAATGCTTTAGAAATATCTCAAGCAAAAGAATTTGTTGATAAACTTGATGATAAAGAAAATTACAAAATAGCTCAACTAGGAAGAAATGTTTCAGGTGGACAAAAACAAAGAATCAGTATTGCTAGAGCAATAGCTAGGAAACCAGAAATTTTAATTTTTGATGATTCATTTTCTGCTCTTGATTATAAGACTGATGCTAAATTAAGAGAAGCTCTTAATAACAAAGAAAAAGATATTACAAAAATTATTGTTGCACAAAGAATATCTACTATTAGACATGCAGATAAAATTATTGTTTTAGATAATGGTAAAATGGTTGGATATGATACACATGATAATTTGATGAAAAATTGTAGTATTTATCAAGAAATTGCTTATTCTCAATTAAGCAAAGAAGAATTAAATTAGGAGGTGTTTTATGAATAATATTAAAAATGCTTTAGCTAAAACTTTTAATTATATGAAAGGAAGCATAAGTGTTATTATTTTAGCACTTATCTTAGCATGCTTTAGTGCAGTTCTTACAATTATTGGCCCTAATAAAATAGGCGATATTACTAATTTAATTGCAAATGGATTTGCTACAGGAATTAATGTAGAAGAAATTACAAAAATTTCAATTTTCTTAATAATAATTTATTATTCAGGAGCGTTATTCACTTTTATACAACAATTTATAATGGCTAAAGTAACATTAAAAATGTCTTATAGAATGAGAAATGATATTTCTAAAAAAATAAATAATCTTCCTCAAGAATATTTTAATACTCATTATCAAGGAGATATTTTAAGTAGAGTTACCAATGATGTTTCTACATTACAGCAAGGTTTAACAAATAGTTTGCCAACAATTATTAGTGCGGTTACTCAATTTATTGGGTGCTTAATAATGATGTTTATAACTGAATGGAGACTAGCATTAGTTTCTTTAGGAATCACTTTAATTGGATTATTAATTATAGTTGTAGTTATGAAGAATTCACAAAAATATTTTATAGCTAGACAAAAGTCATTAGGTGATTTAAATGGTTATGTTGAAGAAATGTATACAGGTCATGATGTAATTAAAATATCTTTAGCTAAAGATAATGTTAATACTTATTTTGATAATTTAAATAAAATTGTTTATGATGCGAACTGGAAATCTCAATTCTTATCTGGAATGATGCAACCATTAATGAATATTATTGGTAATGTGTCTTATGTTGCAGTATGTGTTCTTGGATCAATTTTATTGTTAAATGGAACAATAAATGAATTTGGTATCATAACAGCATTTATTTTATATGTTAGATTATTTACTTCTCCTTTGACTCAAATTGCTCAAAGCTTAACAAATTTACAAACATCTTCTGCTGCTAGTAAAAGAATATTTGAATTTTTAGAAGAAAAAGAAATGCTCGATGAAGATAAAAAAATACATTTAGATATTAATAAAATAAATGGTAAAGTTGACTTTGAAAATGTTCAATTTGCTTACCCAGACATGAAAGATAAAATAATTATTCATAATTTTTCTTGCTATGTAAAACCAGGGCAAAAAGTGGCTATAGTTGGACCTACTGGAGCGGGTAAAACAACATTGGTAAATTTACTTATGAGATTTTATGATATTAATAAAGGCGTTATAAAAATTGATGATACATCAACTTTAGATATTTCAAGAAAAGATGTACATAAAGTGTTTAGTATGGTGTTACAAGATACATGGCTATTTGAAGGAACTATTAGAGAAAATTTGGTTTATAATATGGTAAATATTAATGATAATCAAATAAAACAAGTTTTAATTGAATGCGGATTAGAAAAATTTGTTAGAACTTTACCTAATGGTCTTGATACAATAATATCTGAAAACTTAACCATATCAAGCGGACAAAAACAATTACTTACTATTGCAAGAGCAATGCTTCAAAATTCTCCAATGATGATTCTTGATGAAGCGACTTCTTCAGTGGATACAAGAACAGAATTATTGATTCAAAAAGCAATGGATTCATTAACTAAAAATAAAACAAGTTTTGTTATTGCACATAGATTATCAACTATTAAAAATGCTGATTTAATTTTAGTTATGAATAATGGAGATATTATTGAAAAAGGAACACATCAATCGTTGATGAAAAAGAATGGATTTTATTCTCAATTATATAATAGTCAATTTGAAAATTAAAATAAAAAGAACTTATGCACATTTGCTTAAGTTCTTTTTTAGTTTCACTTTTATTAAATATTAATAACCAGGTTTACCTAATAAATGGAACATGTTTTTCTTATAAATTTCAACACCTGGTTGGTTAAATGGATTAACGCCAGTTAAATAACAAGACATAGCACATGCTCTCATAAAGAAATAGAATAAATAACCTAAATTATATTCATCCATTTTTTCGATTGTAACAACAATATTTGGGACTTGTCCATCATCAACATGAGCTCTTAAAGTACCTTCAAATGCTTTTTCATTAACAAACGACATATTTTTTCCTGCTAAAAAATTTAAACCATCAAGATTATCTTCATCATGTGGAACTGTGACATCTAAAGTAGGTTTTTCTGCTCTAACAACTGTTTCAAATAAAACAGGTGATCCTTGTTGAATAAATTGACCTAATGAATGTAAATCTGTGGAGAAAGTTACTGAATCTGGTAATAGTCCTTTTTTATCTTTTCCTTCTGATTCACCAAATAATTGTTTTAACCATTCTCCTATTTGAGTGAAATGTGGTTCATAAGTAACAAATAACTCAACTTGTTTATTATGATTTAAGAAATAGTTTCTACATACTGCATATTGATAAGCTAAATTTGTTTTTAAATCAGGATTATCAAAATCTTTTTGTGCTTTAGCACATCCATTCATTAAAGAATCAATATCTAATCCTGCAGCTGCAATTGGTAAAAGACCTACAGCAGTAATAACTGAATATCGACCACCGATATCATCTGGGATTACGAATGTTTGATAATGTTCTTCGTCTGCTTCTTTTTTAAGTGCTCCACGTGCTTTATCTGTAGTTGCAAAAATTGCTTTACTAGCTTTTTCTTTACCTACTTGTTTAATTAATAATTCTTTTAATAATCTAAAGGCTACACTTGTTTCAGTAGTTGTACCTGATTTTGAAATAACATTAATTGCAAATTTTTTATTTTCTAAATATTTTAATACTTGAGCAATATATGTTGATGATAATGTATTACCAAAATAAATAATTTCTAATTTATCTGAAGGATAAAGTCCTCTTAATGCTTCAATAGCGCATCTTGCTCCAAGATAGCTTCCACCAATACCTGCAACAACTAATACATCATAATTATCTCTAATTTCTTGAGCTGCTTTTTTAATTCTAGCAAATTCTTCTTTATCATAATCAGTTGGCCATGTAGTCCAGCCAAGAAAATCATTGCCTGCTCCTGTTTTCTCGTCAATCATTTTGTTGATTTCTTTTACTTTTTGTTCATATTCAGTAAAAGGAATTTTTTCAATAACATTTGATAAATCTAACTTAATCATTTTCTTCCTCCATTTTCTTAAGTTCTATATCAATCCATTGTTGTAAATGCTCTTTTAATGGAGCAAAATCAACTTTGGAAATGGTAACTCTTTTTTTTCTTATTGGTAAAGGATCAGACATTTTTCTAATGTTTTGTCTTCTTCTTTCTGCCACTTGTTTTAAAGATAATTTATACATTTTTTTATCTTCAACTATTCCAATAATTTTAACTCTAACTTGTTGACCTATATTAACATAATCAGTAATGTTTCTTACAAAATAAGATGAAATTTCTGAAATATGAATTAAGCCACTTTCTTCATTAGGGAATCTTATAAAAGCACCATAAGGTTGAATTCCTGTGACTTCACCAACCATAATATCTCCAATTTGAAATTCCATTTATTTATCACCTACTTTTAATAATTTGAATAAATATAAGTCATCAGGTTCAGTTATTTTAATATTTATTCTTGAACCGATAACATATTCAATTTTAAACCCTTTTATTTTTGCAAGTTGAGCATCATCACTAAAATTAATTATTTGTTTTTGTTTAGCATCTTCATGTAAAGACATAATTAATTTATATGGAAATGTTTGAGGGGTTTGCACTGCATAGAGATTGTCTCTATCAAGAAGATTATAATCCTTAGTAATAATAGTATCAACTAACTTAATAACAGTTGTAACAGCATTATTAGTTAATTTACATGTTTTTATGTTTTGTTTAATAATATTTTCATTAATTAATGGTCTAGCTCCATCATGAATTATAATAATATCATCATCTTGACAATTTAAAGAAGATAAAGCATTATAAACAGACATTTGTCTAGTTAAACCACCATTTACTATAGTAATATTTTTTATGCTAAATTTATTAATATAAAAATCATATAAATCTTTAAATTCTTTATTAATAACTAATACGATTTTATCAACTTGATTGATAAAGTTTTCAAGAGTGTAAATAAAAATTGGTTTATTGTCAACTTCAATAAACTGTTTTGGTAAATCATTTTTCATTCTTGAACCAATACCGGCTGATAAAATAATAGCTATATTCATACTTTAAAACATATCATTTAAAATGATATTATTCAATATTTTTAAATTTTTCTATTTCCTTTGTAGTAGCTGATTTGCTCATTAATGTAACTATTGATAATTGATGAGCAAATTCGACTGCTTCTTTTAAGGAATGATTTCTTATTAGGTGATTAATTAATCCACTTGTTAATGCATCACCACAACCAGTAGTGTTTTCAAAATTTTTAACTGGTTTAACCTCAAAAACTTCTATTCCTAAATTGTTTCCATAATAAATATTGTGAGAGCCATTAGAAACTACTACATTTTTAATACCTAAATTTACTAATTCTTTAGTTAATTCATAAGGAGATAAATCATTATTTACTAATTCTTTAGCTTCATGAATATTGCATTTTATTAGATATAATTTATTAAGAAATTTTTTATATTTAATTACTTTTGTTGGTGATATTGCATCAACATAATATCTTTTATTTGGGTAAGTGTTGATAATATAAGAAATTGTTTCTTCATCAAGATTTGAATCTAAACAAATATCTTCAAATTGTAAAAATATGTTTTGGTTTTTAATTAAGAAATTTTTATTAATTTCTGCAATGATTCTATTATCACAAATAGCAGAATATAAATCGTGATTATTATCATTAATCGCCAAATAACTTCCAGTTGGTAAATTTGTATTAGGAGAATATATTTTAACATTTAAGTCAATTAATTGATTTTTTAATTCTTGCCCTAAGGTATCTTTTCCAATTGAAGTAATAAATGTAATATTATTGCCTAATCTAGCTAAATTTTCACATATATTTCTCATTACTCCTCCAAATGAAATGGAGATAGTACCAATATTTGAAACATTACTAATTAATTTATTTTGGCTTATTCCAATATAATCAATATTAGATCCACCAATTAATAATAAAGGTGTACTCATTTTATTTATTTCTTAATTTTGCATATTCAGTAGCAATTTTTGCTCCTAATTCTGCGTTATTTAATATTAAATGAATATTTGTTTCTAAGCTTTTTCCACCTGTTAATTCAACAATTTTTGCAAGTAAGAATGGTGTTTCATCTTTTCCTTTGATTCCTAATTTTTCCATTTCTAATAATGCATTATCTATTTCTTTATTAATATATTCAGGTGCTAAAGAATATTGCTCAGGAATTGGATCACATACTAAAACTCCACCATCGAGTTTATAATCTCTTTTTTCTTTAACAATTTTTGCAATATCTAATGGTGTTTTAGCGTTAAAATCAACATTTATATCACTTGTTCTAGTAAAGAAAGCAGGTAATTTATCAGTATTATATCCGATTACTGGAACACCTTTTGTTTCTAAATATTCCATAGTTAAATTTAAATCAAGAATGGCTTTTGGACCAGCACAAATGACAGTGACATTTGTTTTTGATAATTCATCCAAATCTGCACTTATATCGAAAGTAATATTTGCTTTTCTATGTGCACCACCGATTCCACCAGTAACAAAGAATTCAATTCCAGCCATTGATGCTAATATCATTGTTGCACTTACAGTTGTTGCTCCCCACATTTTATTTGCTACGACAATTGGTAAATCTCTTCTTGATACTTTAGCAATTCCTTTTGTTTTACCAAATAATTCAATTTCTTCTGGTGTCATACCAATTATTGGTTCACCTTCAATAATACCGATTGTTGCTGGTATTGCTCCATTATCTCTAATAACTTTTTCGACTTGTAAAGCACATTCAACATTTTTTGGATAAGGCATACCATGAGAAATAATTGTTGATTCTAAAGCAATTACTGGTTTACCTTCTTGTAAAGCTAATTTAATTTCTGGATTGATTTTCATTTAGTTAATTCTCCTTTATATTGGTGGGAGAAACGAGATTTGAACTCGCAAGCCTAGGCATTGGCTTCTGAGACCAACGCGTCTACCAGTTGCGCCATTCTCCCATCGCTTATAATTTTACACTATCAATATTTTTCTTTCAATTAAGTTTTTATATTCGTTATTTATTCTTATAAATAACATTTTTGTTGTTGAGATATTTTATTTCTTTATTTATAAACTTAATGTCTATATAATAAAAGAGTACAAACAAGGAGATTTAATAATATGAAAAAACCTATTATATTATGTATTATGGATGGTTATGGAATTGCTCCTAACCAAAAAGGTAATTGTGTAGCTGAAGCTCATAAACCTAATTTAGATAGAATATTTAAAGAATATCCTACTACTTTAATTCAAGCAAGTGGTGAAGCAGTTGGCTTGCCTGATGGTCAAATGGGTAATTCTGAAGTTGGACATTTAAATATAGGAGCTGGAAGAATTGTTTATCAATCATTAACTTTAATCAATAAAGCAGTTAGAGATGGAACATTTTTTAAAAATGAAAAATATTTGGCGGCAATGAAAAATTGCTTAGATAATAACAAGAAACTTCATATATTTAGTTTGATGTCTAATGGTGGAGTTCATTCACATGTAGATCATATTTGTGCAATGATAAGAATGGCAAAAATGCAAGGCTTAAAAGATGTTTATGTTCATGCATTTATGGATGGAAGAGATGTTGATCCTCAAGCTGGTGCTATTTTCTTAAATCAAGTTCAAAAAACAATGAATGAAGAAGGCATAGGTCATATTGCTACTCTTTCTGGTAGATATTGGGCTATGGATAGAGATAAAAATTTTGATAGAATTGATGTTAGTTATCGTGTACTTGTTGATCATGATGGAAATAGTTTTGATGATTATAATCAATATTTAAAAGATCAATATGAATATTTACCAACAATTGGCAAAGAAGCTTCAGATGAATTTGTTATTCCAGCTTATAAAAAAGGCTTAGATAGTAAAATTGAAGATGGAGATTCTATTATCTTTATGAATTTCCGCCCTGATAGAGCAATTCAAATTTCTACTATTTTTACTAATCCAGAATTTTATGCAAATCCAAGTAAAAAAGCTGATGGTACTTTAGCTTGGAAACCTTATACTCCAAAACATGTTTTAAAAGATATTCATTATGTATGTACTATGAAATATGCTGATTCAGTAAAAGGATCAATCGCTTTTAGTTTACCAAAGATTACAAACACTTTGGGTGAATTCTTAGCTAATAATAATTATACTCAATTAAGAATTGCTGAAACTGAAAAATATGCTCATGTTACTTTCTTCTTTGATGGAACAATCAATTATGATGGAGTTGAACGTCCAGAATTAAAAGGTTGTAGAAGAGTGTTAATTCCTTCACCAAAAGTTGCTACTTATGATATGCAACCAGAAATGTCAGCTTACAAAGTATTAGATGCATTAATTAATGAATTAAACAAATTTGATTTAGATGTAGTAATTGTTAATTTTGCTAATTGTGATATGGTTGGGCATACTGCTATTGATAATGCAGTTGTTAAAGCTGTTGAAACTATTGATACATGTGTTGGTAAACTTGTTGATTGGTGTGAAGAAAATGGTGGAACCATGTTAATTACAGCTGACCATGGCAATGCTGAAAAAATTATTGATGAACATGGTAATCCATATACTGCTCATACTACTAATCCTGTGCCATTCTGTATAACTAGAAAAGGATTAAAATTAAGAGATGATGGTAAATTATCTAATATTGCTCCAACTATTATTGAGTTATTAGGTGCTAAAGCTCCAGTTGAAATGGATGAGCCATCTATGATCATTGATTAAGGAGATTCTAATGAAAAAATTTTCTCAAATAAAAGTTAAAACTCCAAATATTGAAAATATCAAAGCAAAATTACTTCCTTTAATTGAAGAATTAAAGAATGGAAAAGATTTTGATGAATGTGATAAAGCATTTAAAAAATTTAATAAAGCTTTTGATGATTTGAATACTGATAGTTCTATTATATATGTTAGATATACTATTAATACTCAAGATAAAAAATATAAAAAATTACAAGAAACAATGGATGAAATAAGTCCTTATATTTCTCAAATATGCAATGAATTTAATATTGCTATGGTTAATTCAAAATTTAGAAGTGATTTTGAAAAAAAATATGGTGATCATTTGTTTAAAATGATTGAAACATCATTAAAATGTTTTGATGAAAAAATTATTCCAGATTTACAAGAAATTAATAAATTAACTTCTAAATATACAGATATTTTAGCTTCAGCTCAAATTGAATATAAAGGTCAAAAATACAATTTAACTCAATTATCTAAATTTTCTAATTCTTTATCTAGAGAAGAAAGAAAAGAAATAGCTCTTTTATCAAGTAATTTCTTTGCAGAACATGACCAAGAAATAGGTGATATTTACGATAAATTAGTTAAATTAAGAACTCAAATGGCTAAAAAATTAGGATTTAATTCATTTACTGAATTAGGTTATTTGATGTTAGGTAGAACCGATTATGATGCTAATAAAGTAGAAGAATATCGTAAACAAATAAAAAAAGATTTAGTCCCTTTTACTAAACTTTTATTTGCTAGACAAGCAAAAAGAATAAAAATTAAAAACCCACAATATTATGATTTTGCAATTAATTTTTTAAGTGGTAATCCTACTCCTCATGGTGATAAAGATTTCATGGTTAATCAAGCAAAAGAAATGTATCATGAATTGTCTCCAGAAACTGATTATTTCTTTAATTTCATGGTTGATAATGAATTGATGGATTTAGAAGCAAAGCCAGGTAAAGCACCTGGTGGATATATGACTTATTTCCCAAAATATAAAGCACCATTTATTTTTTCTAATTTTAATGGTACTTCTGGTGATGTTGATGTTTTAACTCATGAATTTGGACATGCTTTCCAAGGCTATATGTCAAGAAATATTCAAGTTCCTGATTATCGTTCACCTACTTTAGAGGCTTGTGAAATGCATTCAATGAGTATGGAATTTATTACTTATCCTTGGATGAAGCTATTTTTTGGTGATGAAGAAGAAAAATATCGTTATGCACATTTAACAGATGCTATTTGTTTTATTCCTTATGGTGCAACAGTTGATGAATTTCAACATTGGGTTTATGCTCATCCTGAAGCAAGCCATGAAGAAAGATGTCAAGCTTATAAACAAATTGAAGAACAATATTTACCTCATAAAAAATATGATGAAGTTGAAATTTATCAAAGAGGTCGTTTCTGGATGAAACAAAGACATATTATTGAATCTCCATTTTATTATATTGATTATACTCTTGCTCAAGTTGTGGCTTTCCAATTCTTTAATGAAGATAATAAAAATCATCAAAAAGCATGGAAAAAATATGTTAAATTATGTAAATTAGGTGGTAAATATCCTTTTACTGAATTATTACAAAAAGCTCATATTAATAATCCTTTTGTTGATGGAACTATTAAGAAAACTATCAAACCATTAAAAAAATATTTAGCAAGTATTAATGATTTAAAATATTAAAAATTATAAGAGGTGGAAGTTTATTAAAAAATTAGAGAACAAAAAAGAAGAAGCATATAAAAAATGCCTAATAATTATCTAAAAGGAACTTTAGGAGCATTTGTTGGTGCTTTATTAGGTGGAATGGTTTGGATAATTGTTGGTTTATTTGGTTATGTTGCATCAATGGTAGCATTTTTGATTTCTTTTTTAGGTAGTTATGGTTATGATTTAATGAAAGGTAAAAAGAATAAAATTAAATTATTAATTATTTCTATTGTTTCTATTTTTGTAATCATTTTATCAACTTTTATTTTGTATATTATTGTATGTGGTTCATTTAATGGATTTGTTAATTTCTTAGCGACAAGTGATGGCTTAAAAGAATTTTTAATAAATTTACTTTTGGCACTTGTTTTTGGTGCATTAGGTATTACTTGGTCGATTCTTCAAATGAAAAAAGATATACATAAATAATTTTATTGAAATTATTTAAAAAATATTGGCTAATTTTGGCCAATATTTTTATTTGCAATCTTTTAATAAATCTTCTAAGTCATCAATAGAAAATAATCTTGGTACAGGATAAAGAGGATTTGCTTCATTAAACGCTAAAGTTGCTAAATAATGAATATCATTTTCATCAAGCTCATTTATTTTAGTAGGAATATTCATTTTTTTATTTAATTCTAATATATAATTAATGAATTTATTAAAAGCAATTTTATTATTATCATTTTCATTAGCTATATTATTATTTTTGGATATAAAAGCAATTTTATTATAAATGCATTTATCATATTTAATTAAAACTTTTGGTAAAATAATTGCATTTAATAAGCCATGTGGAAGGTTATATTTTCCTCCTATTGCATGTGATAAAGCATGTACATAACCAACATAACTTTTTGAAAATGCACATCCAGCATAAAATGACGCTACTAACATATTATTTTTAGCTTCTTCATCGTTGAATTGATATGAATTATATATATTATTTAATATTAGTTCTATTGTTTTTAATGAAAACATTTTTGTCTCGTTGGTTAAGGATTTTCCAATATATGCTTCTAAAGCATGGGTTAATGCATCCATTCCTGTAGTACTAGTAATATTTTTGGGTAATGATAAAGTTAATTTATAATCTAAAAGGACATATTTTGGAATTAAACAAAAATCATTAATTGCATATTTTATATGATTATCATCTGTTATTACTGCTGCTAGAGTTGTTTCACTACCAGATCCAGCAGTAGTTGGTATAGCAATTAATAAAGGTAATTTTTTTCTTATTTTTAATAATCCTTTCATTTTATTAATTGGTTTATTGGTTACAATACTTGCACCTAATATTTTAGCTAAATCAATAGGACTACCACCACCAAAAGCAATAATGGCTGAACAATTATTCTTAATATATTCTTTTTTTGCTTCGAGAACATTATTAATTGTAGGATTAGATTCTGTTTTATTAAAAATATAATAATTTATATTATTTTGTTTTAAATTATTTTCTAATTCATTCAATAATCCTTTTTTATAAATATTTGGACCTGTAACTATAAATATATTATTAAGATTATTTTTCTTTAGAATTATAGATATATCGTTATAAGAATTAAGTATTTTAGGTATTTTATATGGCAAAAAAGGAATGCATAATTTTAATAAAAATTGAAATGTGCGACAATATGCTTTAAAAAATATATTCATATAATAATTATAGCTAAAAAAATTATATAAGTAAGCTATTTTGCTTGAAAGTTTTCATAAAATAATTATATAATGATTAAGCAGTTGCGGCCTTGGCGGAACTGGTAGACGCGTACGTTTGAGGGGCGTATGATTAACTTCGTGTGAGTTCAAGTCTCATAGGCCGCACCATTTATTAGTTGAATTGCCTATTTTAGGCTTTTTTTATGCCTTTATTAACTATTTTTCTTTTGCTTGATACTCTTTTTGATACGATTTCTTTACTAAAATCATCTATTACATCGTATACGTCAAAAAATAACACTATAACAAAAAAATAACAGTAACAATAAGTCTTAATAAACGTTTGTTACTGTTTTTTTATTGACCAAATTCCGCCATGTGGGAATTCTGCTCTTATCCAATTTTATTTTTGATTTTTGATGAATATGATAATAAATTTTTTATTTGTCCAAAATATGGCAATAAAATATCATCAATACACACAAAAAATCCATGATTTACCTTATTTAACATTACTCTCAAACATATTCAATTATTTGATAACTTCTTTCAAAGTTCAAGATTTACCTTATTTAACATTACTCTCAAACATCAATGATGCATCCGCCATTTAAAGCAAGTTCAAGATTTACCTTATTTAACATTACTCTCAAACATAATGCCATTAGTTGCATAATATTGCTTAGTTCAAGATTTACCTTATTTAACATTACTCTCAAACGTCATAGCTTGCGCCGTCGTTTAATTCCCAGTTCAAGATTTACCTTATTTAACATTACTCTCAAACACAATGCTTATTCTATAGAAATTTATATGAGTTCAAGATTTACCTTATTTAACATTACTCTCAAACGCTTTTACTTTATGTGTTGTTTTTCTTGCCGTTCAAGATTTACCTTATTTAACATTACTCTCAAACCTCATCAATCCATGCATATAATGCTTTTTTAGTTCAAGATTTACCTTATTTAACATTACTCTCAAACTTACTAACACCCTCAGTTAACTCTAAACGAGTTCAAGATTTACCTTATTTAACATTACTCTCAAACTTATGATAAATACGAAAGTGCAAACGCTTGTTCAAGATTTACCTTATTTAACATTACTCTCAAACTTCTCCACTTTCTAATTTATTTATAAGTTCGTTCAAGATTTACCTTATTTAACATTACTCTCAAACCTATTGACTAGAATAAAATTTTTATTAAATGTTCAAGATTTACCTTATTTAACATTACTCTCAAACCAAGTCTTTCTCTTAAATTGTTAGAATAATGTTCAAGATTTACCTTATTTAACATTACTCTCAAACCAGTTGTGTATATAGTAAACGCTTCAAATGGTTCAAGATTTACCTTATTTAACATTACTCTCAAACATGAACGCTTATACTGGAGTTGGAAAAATGGTTCAAGATTTACCTTATTTAACATTACTCTCAAACATTAAATGGTGCCAAAGTGTTTTATTTACTGTTCAAGATTTACCTTATTTAACATTACTCTCAAACTATTGGTACCATTCTAAATAAGTCCATTTGGTTCAAGATTTACCTTATTTAACATTACTCTCAAACGATATGTTAGAAAGATATCTAGGTTTATATGTTCAAGATTTACCTTATTTAACATTACTCTCAAACCTCAAATAAATCGGGTCTAAATAGTAATATAATATATAACGAAATATATTTGTTATATAAGGTTTGCATCAATATTATACATTAAAATTCACACAAATCGTTATCAATTGTTAAAGAATCTACTAAATTTTCATATTTTTGTTGGATTAAAGTTATATTTATTAGTGTTAATCCAAGATATTTAAGTTCATTTGATAGTAATTCAATATCGCTTTTTGAAAACATAGGTAAAATATTGGTTGAAATAATGAATTTGTATTTATTTATTTCTAAATTTGCTTTGATATAAGTAACAAATTTTTCTAATGGTGTAGATTGATCCATTTTAAAACAAAAATTATAAAGATTTAATATTTTAATAACATCTAAATCGGTATAGTAATCAACACTTAAGTTTAAATCTAATGATATTTTATTTAATAATGAAATAATGGTTGAATTAATTTTTTCAATTTCATCTTTATCAGATTTATCAATTAATTCACTGGAAATTCTTTTATATAAAGCATTAAGTATTTTTTTATTATTAGCATCTAAATTAAAAATATTATCGATTATTAAGCATGATTTACTTAAATTTTTAATTTCATAATCTTTACTATAAATGAAGGTATCTTCATCAAAATCATAAAGTTTATCCAATAAATTATAATAAAATTTTTGATTTTCAATATTTAGGTTATAGATATTTCCTGGCTCAATTTGAAAATCTTTTTCAATATTTTTTATTTTAAGTAACTCGCTCATAATTCAATAACCCTTTCATCGTTATTTATAACATCTGTTTTTCCTTCACCAAGTAATAATTCTATACTTGCAAATTGTTTTTCAGTAATTGTTAAAATTGATATTTCTCCTTCTTTTGGGCAATTTTTTTTAACTTTATCAATTGTTGAATCAATAGCTTGCACATCAATTCCCATTTTTACATATACTGATTTTTGAAGCATGTAAAATCCAAGTTTCTTAATGTTTTTAATGAATTTTCTATATTCTCTTTGTTGGGAAACTTTTTCTACTGGTAAATCAAAAAATAAAATTGAACGCATAAATCTATAACTCATACTCTATAAATGATATTTCCGATATATCGTTTGTTGATAAACAATTTAATAGTCCTTGAACATATAAATGAATAGCGTTATCTAAATATGTTACTTTGCCTTTCCATAAAACTTGTGATGAAAGCATTTTAATAAATGTATCTTTATAATTAGAATCATTAACTTTATTTAACACAACATATGAATCAATTAATGTTCTTAATGGTTCAATAAAATCGTATGATAGATTAAATGAATTTGTTTCACCTTTATGATGAATCCCAAGTTCAGTTAGATAACCAAAAGATTTTATTTCTCTATTAATTGATGATACAAGGATTGAATATCCATAATTAAGATATTTATTAATAGGATTTTTATCATCATCTCTAAAAAATGTATTATTAAATAAAGAATTAAAATATACTTTAGCAGCATGTCCTTCTCTATTTGTTTTATCACCATCTTCTATTTCTGACAGATATTTTTTTAATTTCTCTGAGGAAGGATTATTAACTTTTTTTAATAATCTATATTCGTTATTGATTTTTTCATAAATTATTCTTGACCACATTATATCTTTAAATTCATTGTTAAAATTAATTTGATTCATTATTTTTTTATAAGTACAATAGTTATTATAATATGGTGTTAATTCAAATTGTGGATTTGATTTGGCATCACAAAAAATTACTTTTACTTTTTTATCTATTAATGCAGATAATAATGCACATGTTAAAGATACACCTATATTTTGAATTATTAATGTTTCTATTTCATCTATTAGAATTTTCTTTTCAACGTCACCTCGACAAACTAAATAATTTAAAGAATATTCTAATTTACATCTATTTTTAATTACTACAGTTCTAAAAGCCATGATTAGTCAATTTTATATGCAACCTTCCTATAGAAACCTGTAATTGATTCGTATATAATTGAGCAATTTGACATCTTGTTTCCTTGATATAAAACACCGCTATTTTTACTTTGCCCGATTAATGATAAATCAATTGCTTTTCTTTCATTACATTTTAAGAAATCACATAAATTAAATAATAATTTGATTTTACCAAATATTGATAATTCATTAAATATGTCTTTATTACTTAATAAGTTGTTAGAAATTGAAATTGAAGCTGAATAGCTATAAATTTCTTTACTAAATAATGCTATTAAGTAATTATAAAGAGATATTAATTCATCGTTAGTTAAAATTATTTCATTTGCTTTATTGTTTGCTGTTGGAGATACAACTAAATCAGTGTTATTTTTTAATGAAAAATAATTGTTAATTTCATCGATTGTTTCTTTTCCTGTAACTGATACTCGCTTTTCAGTTAATTTAGAGATTACTTTTTCAATTTTTTTCATTGTTTTTATGCTATTTTTATCAAATATTCTTTCTTTTAAATTCATTAACAAATATCTATCTCCTGTTTTTCCAGTAATAGCATATTTTTTATTGCTTGAAGTTAAAACTGTATTAATTTTTAAATTATTAATAATAATATCATAGTTGTTATAATTACTTTTATGCAAGTATTCGTTAATATTGTTTTTATACATTGTTGGTATGGCAATAATAATAAATTCATTTTTAACTTTTATTAAGCAATAACTACCAAAAGCATATCCGGTAAATCCTCCATATTTAGATACATCACTTAAACAATTTGATGTTTTAACAGGTATATTTCCTTCACCTTTTTTGTAAACAGTTACTTTTTTTAATAAATTTGTTCCATAATATGTTCTTGTAGTAGTTAAAATATCAAATCTATTAAATATATTTTTATTAATTGTAGATATTGAATTTTGATAATCCCATACTAAATTTCCTTGTTTATCAAAAATATTTTTCTTTTTATTATCTTTATTTTTAAAAATGTTAATTGGGTTAGTTGTTAGTTTATTAGCATGCATTCTTTGCAATGTTTCTTTGTTTTGAAGATAAGGACTAAAATATGTTTCAACAGTTCTACCGACAACAATATTTAAATATGCATCATGAGCATGATGGAAATTATTAACATTTCTTGATTTTACAATATCAAATTCTTTTCTAAAGTCTGAAACGATTTCTCCTTTAGAAAATATGATTTTAGGTTTAAATGTATCTGTTTCTTTAAAATATTTAATTGCGCCAATTAGTCCTTTAACTGCTTGATTTGTTGATACAAGTTGTCTATTGACAAATGATGATAATTCTTCTTCAGGTAATTCTCCAAATCTAGTTAAATTATTAAATTTTTTATTTCCAATTAATTTTGCTTTATATAATAATTCATAGTATTTATAAGCTTGTTTATAATTTCCTTTAAATAGAATTGATTGAGGAATAGGATATTGATCTGATTTTGATCTATTTAATTCTTGCTTAACAAGTACTCTATTTTCAAGAGAATCATCTTTAAGCATTGATTGAGGAATAATATGATCAATATCATATTTATCAGTATTAAATAATTCACTTATATCAATTGGCTCACCTGAATATGCACATTTTCCAAGTTGAGAAAAATATAAATAGTATTTATCTGATTGAAATTTAATTTCTTCACAATTATTTAATTCTTTTAGAGCTCTTTGATAATTTGGATCATCTTTTAGAGTTTGTTCAGCTTCTTTATAAAGATTTTTTAAATTTTGGAGTCTTGAATTTTTTCTTTTCTTTTCTTGTTTATTTGAACGAGTACATTCGACATAATATTCATTTATTGGTTGACCAACTATTTTTTCTAATTCTTCACATATTTTAAATGCTTGTATTAAAGGCCTTTTCATACCTGGAGAAATAGTACCTAATTCTTTAACGTAGTTTTCAATGTTGTTAATTTTATCATTAGGCATATTTTGTTTGTTATATTGATCAATCAATGTTTGAAAATTATATTTTTCATTAAAAATAACTTCTTGAAGATTTTGATTTGTTTCTTCCATTATTTTAATGATGGATTTTTTTATTTCACCATTTTCATCAAAGTACTTTATATCTGTTAATAATGTTTTAGATATATTTGAATACTTAGAATAAGTTAAACCTTTAATAAGCTTTATTTTATCATCAGGTAATTTATATATGTTTTTTAATCTATCAACTAAGATAGATTTATCTTCAAAAATAACAATATCTAAAATGATTTTTTCAATTAAATCAACGTTATTATTAACAAATTCTGCACCGAATATGTTCACAAAGTCATTATACGAAGCCATATTTGCATTTATTTCTTCAATTTCTTTATTGTTTGATGTAGAAATAGTGCAATCTTCACCATATTTTGCTTTTATAAATTCTATTAAATTTTTCTTTGCAACTTTTCTTTTTTTCATAAACAATTCGTGAATTATATTTAGCTTATCATTTACATTTATTACTGAACGATTGATAAAGGTTTTGTTTAATACTTGTAAAACGTTAAAATATGAGAAAATTAATGAATCTTTAGGTAAACAATATTCAGTTGGTAGATATGAACATTTTGTTAACATTCTTTGAATAAATACTTTAGCTGATTCATTTTTGTTGACAATTTTATCAAAATTCCATGGATAAATTTTTTCTTCTGTACGCTTAATCCATGAAAATTTAGAATATTCATCATTTCCTTTTGGCATTACTAATGGACCAATATAATATGGAATTTTAAATTTTAAAATAGAAATGATTTTATCAATTGTTGTTCCATAGTCGTCTTTAGTTAATAAAAATGGATAGAATTTGCTTTGATTTTCTAAAATAATTTGCATTTCCATTAAATTTAATTGATAAGGAAAAACACCATTGTCAGTTGAATTTAATCTTGGTAAATAATTATTAGATTCCATATCTATAAGTATTTCGGAGATGTAATCATTTTTGTTTTTTTCGGTTACTTTATATTTATCAATATTTAATTCTTTTTTAAGGAAAGAGTAAAATACATCGTTTGATATATGAGAAATGTTATTCTTGTTATTTTTTGTGATATTTGATCCAATATAATTTACATAATTATTTTTGTCTAAATCTCTAAATATTGAATTGTATTTTTCTTTATAATTATCTTTAACAAATTTTTTTAATTTTTTTAATTGATCTTTATGTAAGTTATATTTTTTAACCATTGCTTCGGATAAATAACTTGAATCGTTTAATAATTTTCCAATTAAAAAGAATTGATATATATTTTTACATTCGATAAAAGCATTAATATAATTTTCATTTTCTTGATATGCTGAAAGAAGATATGCTATGTTATCATCAAATTTTTCATCTTTAACACATAAATCTTTTATTTCGCAATCATCGTCTATATTTGGTAAGCATTTTTTTAATTGGACTTTAGATCCTACCATTAAAGGAATAATAGCATTTTTTAAATATTTATTGGTGTCATTTTTTATTAAGATTTCACAATATTTTTCTTTTAATACACTGATTCTTGATTCATTATTATTTAATTCTAATAATTGGTTGAAAATGTTTTGGTTATACGATATTTCATAAAGAACAACTCCATCTTCATCGGTAATTTTTGATAAATTTTCATTAATTAATCTATTAAAATATTTATTAGCATCATCGATATTAGAAACTTTAAAATTAGTTGATTCATTTAAGAAGTTGCCACGATATTTAATCATGTGATGCAGGGCTAGATAAATTAATCTAATATCTTCTTTTTGTGTAGATTTTATTAAATGGTTTCTTAAATGATAAATCGTTGGATATTTTTTAAAATAATCTTTATCTGAAAAATTTTTGTCATTAAATAATGTGTATTCAAAAGGAATATTTCTATCTTTTTTTACACAAAATGAGTTATCTAATCGATAAAAAAATGAAGAATCTATTTTTTTAATTTCATCTTTAAATAATTCTTGTAATAAATTGATTCTTTCTTTTCTCCTTGTTAATCTTCGTCTATCACATCTATGAGAGCGCCTTTCAGCACATGTTTTAGCTTCTTCAAACATTCTTACTCCCCAAAGTGATTTACCATTTTTCTTTATTATATTATTATTTTCATCTGTTAAGCACCAACCAACAGAGTTTGTCCCTATATCAAGACCGCATAATACTTTTTTATACATATTAATTCCCTTTCTGATTTCTTTGAATATATTATACTATAAAATATAGTTATTAAACAATCCCAATTTTTCTATGATGTGACTATATATTGTATAATTTGACATTAATAAATAACAAAAAAACTTGACAATAATAAGATTTTCATTTTACAATATTTTTGTTCATATACCTTATGAAACATTACGAGTTCAAATAAGAATATTTCGAACACATATGGC
>CAJKZK010000014.1 GCA_905204225.1 uncultured Bacillota bacterium | reverse complement strand
GAAGATTATCATATGAAAAAGTGGTTATTTTGCATAGGAACTAGCAGTTTACAAATGCTTTTGGATTTTAAAATGGCATTTAAAAAGCACCTTTGACAAACGAATTATCGTCCATAAAAAGTGCTATGTATATTATTACCACTAAAAGATATGTTTCGTAAATCAAACACAATCTTTAGGGATTCGTTAGAACTCCTATAACTACAATTATCGGAAATAGAAATTATTTATTTGATTTTAAAAATCAGTCATCAAAGAAATTTTCTGTACTCGGACCGATGTCATCACTTTCTTCCTTTTTATTAAAGTCAGATAACATTTTATTTAATGAAGTTAAATAATCTTGATAATTAGTATTACTTTCTTATTTGGATCTGTAGAAAATTCAATTGTTTGCTCATCAGTAAATTGTCTAAAATTATTTAACATTAAACTATGAATAATCATTTCCCTACCTCCTGTTCAATAATTTTTTTGATTTTTTCTTCCATTTCTCTATCTCTAAACCCCTCTGGTTTTAAAGAATAATTGTTTAAAAAAGCATACAAAAATAACTTCAATTGATGATATTGACTTCAAAGAAATCTTTTCAAGAATAATCGTTTATAAGCGAGACCATATAGTATTCGTGGTTGGAAATTCAGATTGTAGCAAAATAAAAAGAAAAGTTAAAACGATACTTAATGGTTCAATTGAATATAAACAACGAGCAACAACCTATAAAACGAACTTTGGAATTTACATCAATTTTTAACAAATGAGCCTTCAAATTGAAGGCTTTTTTATTGTTAATAATGTTGAGATTAACGAGTTCGATTCAGTACATGGTGTATTGAGTCGACTCCCGTAAAGCGTAAAATAAGTTTTTGGCTTTTTAAAAATATAGATTTTCGAATTGAACTCCTAAATCATACATTTTGCCACAAAACAGCATTTTTGACAAGGTTCACAAAGTTCAACATCTACTACGAAACAACTGCAAAAGCACAAAAAAAACGAACTTTACGCATTGTATAGTTCGTTGATTTCTAAAATGGGGCGATTAATCAGAATCGAACTGACGCATGTCTGGTTCACAGCCAGATGTGTTAACCACTTCACCATAATCGCCATTTGCCTATTTATTGTAGTAAATTTTAATTAAGTTGTAAAGAATAAAATTAATTTTAATAAAAATTTGTTATTTTAGCTACTTTAGGTATTTAATTTAGATGTATTAATAATGATTTTGTTATATTTTATAAAAAGTGTTGATTAAATTTTTAAATTAAGTAATATTAAGATACATATATGTAGACAGTTCATGAACCATCCTGTCTTTAAACAAAACTCGGACACTTTTTTTGTGCCTTGGTTCAAAAGGAGATATTATGAATTTAAAAATTAAAAGACTCACCTTTTCTGCCATGATTGCTGCTTTGTATTTTGTATTTTGTTTTGTTGAGCAATCATTTGCATCAGGAGCAATTCAATGTAGGTTATCAGAAGCATTTTGTTTATTACCTTTATTTTTTCCTGAAGCAATAATTGGAGTAACAATTGGTTGTTTAATATTCAATGTTACTAATGGTATTGTATATGATATGATTTTTGGTACATTAGCCACATTAATAGCAGGTATAATTACTTATTTCATCGGTAAATTTATTAAAAATAAACCATTAAGAATTTTTTTAGGAGGTTTAAGTCCAGTATTATTAAACGCTATTGTAATACCTTTTGTTTTAATCTATGGATATGAGTTAACTGATGCATATTTTTATTTATTTTTAACTGTAGGCATTGGTGAAGCGTTAGCAGTTTATATAGCAGGAACTATTATTTATTTTCCTCTAGAGATATTATTTAAGAAATTTAAATTGATAAATGAATAATTTATTATTCATAACAAAATTTATAAAAAATTTAGCACTCATATATTGACAGTGCTAAAAATTGTGATATACTATAATTAGCATTCAAGGATATAGAGTGCTAAAAGGAGGTCACATTATGGATGATAAAATTACAGAAAAAGTTGCACAAGCAATAAATAAAGCTGTAGAAATCGCAAAAGAAAATAAAAGCCCTGATATTGATGTTCCTCATTTATTAAAAGCTATTATTGATGATGATAATTCTTTATTAGTTAATATTTGCTTAAAAGAAAATATTAATGTTAATCAAGTTAAATCCATTATTGATTCTAGTATTAATAATAAAATTAAACAAGATTCAAGTGCTGAGCCATTTCCTTCAACTGACTTTAATTATTTATTAAATAATGCAAGTAAATATCAAAAAGAATTTGGCGATACTTATTTAAGCATAGAACATATACTCTTATCATTATTTGATAATAGGCATTCTATTGTAAATTCACTTTGTAGAATTAATAATTTTACAAAGGCAAATTTCAATGAAGCAATAACTCAAATAAGAGGAGGTAATAAAGTGGAAGATCAAAATCCAGAAAATAAATATGAAGTCTTGAAAAAATATGGTCGAGATTTAATAGAAGAAGTTGCAAAAGGTAAAATAGACCCTGTTATTGGTCGAGATGAAGAAATTAGACGAGTAATCCAAATTCTTTCTAGAAAAACTAAAAATAACCCTGTTTTAATTGGTGAACCAGGTGTTGGTAAAACTGCTATTGTTGAAGGTCTTGCATGGCGTATATTTAAAGGTGATGTTCCATTTTCTTTAAAGAACAAAACAATTTTTGAGCTTGATTTAGGATCATTAATTGCTGGCGCTAAATATCGTGGTGAATTTGAAGAAAGATTAAAAGCAACTTTAAATGAAGTTATAAAATCTAATGGTCAAATCATTATGTTTATTGATGAAATTCATACCCTTATTGGAGCAGGTAAAACCGATGGAGCAATGGATGCAGCCAACTTATTAAAACCAATGTTAGCACGTGGTGAAATACATTGTATTGGTGCTACTACTCTTGATGAATATCGTAAATATATCGAAAAAGATCCTGCATTTGAAAGAAGAATGCAAAAAGTTATGGTTGATGAATCATCTTTACAAGACACAATCTCAATTTTAAGAGGATTAAAAGAAAGATACGAATCTCACCATGGAGTTCAAATTCTAGATGAAGCATTAGTATCTGCAGCAGTATTATCAAAAAGATATATTACAGATAGATTCTTACCAGATAAAGCAATCGACTTAGTTGATGAAGCATGTGCTGCAGTAAGAATGCAAATTGATTCAATGCCAATAGAACTTGATGAAATAAATAGACAAGTTTCTCAATTAGAAATAGAAAAAGTATCTTTAAATAAAGAAGATACTGAATATGCTAAAACTACTTTAGCTAAACTTGATAAAGATTTAGCTTCTTTAAAAGAGAAACAAACTATTTTAAAAGCTAAATGGTTAAAAGAAAAAGATGAATTAGCTAAATCTAAAAACTTAAAATCACAATTAGAACAAGCTAAACTTGATTTACAAAAAGCTTTATCAAATGCTAATTATGAAACAGCTGCTAGATTACAATATCAAACAATTCCTAATCTTGAAAAATCTATTAAAGATTTTGAAAAGAAAGAAAAAGATGGCAGAATGCTTGATGAAGTTGTAAAGCAAGAAGATATAGCTAATGTAGTTTCTAAATGGACAGGCATACCAACTAATAGGTTAAAAGCATCCGAATCAAGCAAATTACTTAATCTTAAAGAGAACCTTGAAAAAAGAGTTATTGGTCAAGATGAAGCAATTACAAAAGTAAGCGATGCAATTATTAGATCAAGAGCAGGTGTTAACGATGAAAATAGACCTTTAGGTAGCTTTTTATTCTTAGGTCCAACAGGTGTTGGTAAAACAGAAGTTGCAAAATCACTTGCATTAAACTTATTTGATTCTGAACAACAAATAGTTCGTATAGATATGTCTGAATATATGGAAAAATTTTCTGTATCTAGACTTGTAGGTGCCCCACCAGGATACGTTGGCTATGAAGAAGGCGGACAATTAACTGAAGCAGTTAGAAGAAAACCTTATTCTATAGTCTTACTAGATGAAATTGAAAAAGCACACCCTGATGTCTTCAATATCTTACTTCAAGTACTTGATGATGGAAGATTAACCGATTCTCAAGGAAGAGTGGTTGATTTCAAGAACACAATTCTTATCATGACAAGTAATATTGGTTCTGAATATCTTTTAAAAGGAAACAACAAAGAAACACAACAAGAAGTTAGAAATGAACTTAATAAATATTTCAAACCAGAATTTATTAACCGTATTGATGATATAGTTTTCTTCAATTCTCTTGATAAATCAGTTGTTGAAAAAATATCTCAAAAATTCATTGATGAACTTGCTGAACGTCTTAATAAAAAACAAATTGAATTAGAAATAACACCAGCTGCTTTACAACAAATATCAACTGATGGATTTGATCAAACATATGGTGCTAGACCTTTAAGAAGATATATTCAACAAAATATAGAAAATCCAATAGCATATAAAATTATTTCTTCTGAAATAAAAGAAAAATCATTAGTAATTATAGATTATGTTGATGATAAATTTGTTTTTAAAATAGAAGAAAAGAAATAATTTGTTATTTAAAAAATCAACTTGAAATATAGTGAACCCCAAAAGTTGGACTGAGCAATCAGAAAGACTTGAGGGGTTTTTTATTTATAAATTTTTAATTTACAAGAGACATCCCCTAATTTACTAACAGCTATTTTATAATCAATTTTTTCGCCATCATTAAATGAATCACCATTAATAAAGAAATATCTATTAGCGGAAAATTCACTTCCTTCTGTCCATAAAGTAGTTTTAGGATCAAGTTCTCTAATACGATTAGAAATACGATTGTTTTCTGCTTTATCTAATAAATGTAAATATTTATATTGATAAGAATAAGGGCTTTTTAAAAATGATCTATCTACACTATTAGAAGCACCCACATAACAAAAAGAATAATTAGTTTCTTCACTCATAATATCAACATATTTTTTAGCAATATAATCATCAGACAATGTTGCAACTAATTCTACTAATCTAGAATCAACATGATAAATTCTTAAGCCGGAATAATCATACATTTTTGTTCCTTTAGTATAAGGGTGAATCGAATCAATTTCATTTAAGCCTAATGGAGTATAATATTCAATTAATAAATATTCATCATAACTAGAACCATTCCAATCATTTTTAATTAAAATAGCTTCAGGATATAGACTACTAGTTTTTAATTCAATTTCACATTCATCAGTTATAACATATGGTTCTAGCCATCCTAAAAGAAATTTAGAAAAGACATTATGATCACCTACATTATATGATTGCATATCTAAAACGCCTGCTGGATCCCAAGATGAAGATTCATCGTAACAATAATAATCATCTAATCCTAACAAATGACCAGTTTCATGAATAAAAGTATGTGTTTCTAATTTACCTTGATTATATTTATCGTAATAACTATTATTTAAAAATTGATAACTTGCCCACATATAATTATTGATTGTTAATTCGTTATCATAATCACTATAATATGAGCACCATGCCCAATAACTAGAACCATTATCAGTAGAATAATTATTAGAATATAAAAAAACAACATTATCTAAAAAATTATCATCATCTAAATTATAATTTCTATATTTACTAATATCAGTTTGTAAAAATTCTTTAATAATTAATTCAGGTGCCCTTTCACCATAATTATTTAAAGATTTAACTGAATATTTTGAATTTAAAACATTACCAATTTCACCACTTATATTTAAATTACCATAACTAGATTTATAAAAATAATCATGAACGGAATAAAATGCTAAATTTTTACTATCACCAAAAAAAGCATTATTAACATCATTAATCATATTATAAGTCCAAATTGGTGCATCAGTTAATTGAACAGGAATAATTAAAATTTTTTGTTCACCAATAGTATTAGAAGTAACCCAACCAATTTGAGAATTAATATCACGTGGATAATATCTTAAAGCATTTCTATGAGGTTTATAATAACCATCAAATAATTCTGCATTGTCTTTATTTGCAGAAAAATTATATACATTATCAGTTATCATGCCAGTGCATGAACTTAATGTAAACAATAAAATAAATGTTGAATACAAATAAATCTTTTTCATAACAAAATAATAATAAATAATTAAACACAAATAAATAATTATTTTAAAATATTAATTATTTTTTTAATTACTTATGCTAAAATCAATGTTAGGTGAAGAATATGGATACAAACAAATTAAAAATCGGTTGTCACCTCTCTGCAAGTGATGGCTATTTAAAAATGGCAGAACAAATATTAACATTAGATGGTAATACATTTCAATTTTTTACTAGAAACCCTCGTGGTGGACAAGTAAAACCATTAGACCTTGATGATATAGAAAAATATAACAAATTTGCCCAAGAACATAATATTTCTTATATTGTTGCCCACGCTCCATATACAATGAATTTATGTTCTGATAATCCAAACACTAGATTATTTGCTTTAGAAGTTTTTAAAGATGATTTAAAGCGTTTAAATTATGTAAATAAAGTATATTATAATTTTCATCCAGGAAGCCATGTTGGTCAAGGAATAGATGTAGGTATATCATATATTGTTGATGCTTTAAATAACGCTTTAAAACCAGAACAAAAAACTATGGTATTATTAGAAACAATGGCAGGAAAAGGCACAGAAATTGGACGTTCTTTCCAAGAATTAAAATTTATAATTGATCAAGTTGAATTAAAAGACCATATTGGAGTTTGTTTAGATACATGTCACATCAACGATGGAGGATATGATATAGTTAACAATTTAGATAAAGTTCTTGATGAATTTGATAAAATTATCGGACTAGATAAATTAAAAGCAATTCATTTAAATGATTCAATGAATCCATGCGGAGCACATAAAGATAGACATCAAAAAATAGGGCAAGGATATATTGGTTTAGATGCAATTGTTAGAATTATAAACCATCCAAAATTAAAAAATTTACCTTTTATTTTAGAAACACCTAATGATTTACAAGGTTATAAAAATGAAATTGATTTACTTAGAAGTAAATATAATGATTAATTATGCAAAGATATTTTATAGATAAAAATTACAATCAAATAGAATTTAATAACGAGCAATTGCATCACATTATCAAAGTAATGAGAATGAATATTAATGATAAAATTGAAGCTGTATTTAATTCTAAATGCTATTTATTAAACATTACATCAATATCACCATTTTCTTTTGAAATTATCGAAACATTAACCGATAATAGTGAATTAAATGTTGATATTACTCTTTTATATTGCTTACCTAAAGGAGATAAATTAGATTTAGTTATTCAAAAAGCAACTGAAATTGGTGTTAAAAATATTATTTTAGTCCAATCAAGTAGATGTGTTTGTAAATTAAAAAAAGAAGATTTTAATAAAAAATTACAAAGATTTAATAAAATTGCTAGTGAAGCAAGTGAACAATCCCATAGATTAATCGTACCAGAAATAAAAGAAATTATTGATTTTAAAGATATTAAAAATTATTCTTTTGATCATGCTTATATTGCTTATGAAAAAGAAGAAAAAAACACTTTCAAAAATTGTTTTAATAATGTAAAACCTCATCAAAGTATAGGCATAATTATTGGTTCAGAAGGAGGTTTTTCATTAGAAGAAGTTGAATACGCTATAAGTAATGGATATCAATCATTAAGCTTAGGTAAACGAATTTTAAGAAGTGAAACAGCTTGTTTATATTCTCTTAGTGTATTAAGCTTTCTTGTGGAGGATTTATGAAAAAATTTTTAATAACTACATTAGGTTGTAAAGTTAACACTTACGAAAGTCAAGCCATGAAAGAAATATTATTTAAAGATGGATATGTTGAGGATTATAACAATCCATCTTTAATCATTATTAACACATGTGCAGTCACTTCCATAGCAGAACATAAATCACGCCAAAAAACATCTTCTTATGCTAAAAAATTCCCTAACGCAATTATTGTTGTATGTGGTTGCTCAACTAATATTCATCCTGAAGATTATCAAAAGATGAAATTTGCTCATATTATTATGTCAAATAATAATCATGAAGATATACTAAAATTAATTGATGAATACCATAAAACTCAAAAACAAGTTTTTGCAGTTGATAATAATAAAAGACAAAGAAAATATCAAAACTTAAGAATATCTTCTTTTGATGAACAAGTTAGAGCGTTTGTAAAAATCGGTGATGGATGTAACAATTTTTGTTCATATTGCATTGTTCCATTAAGTCGAGGTAATTTACGTTCAAGAGATAAAAACGAAATATTATGTGAGATTTCTCGTTTAATTGAAAATAATTATAAAGAAATAGTCTTAACAGGAATTGATTCAGCTAGTTATGGTTTAGAATTTGAAAATTATAGATTTGATGACTTATTAGAAGATATAATGCAAATTAAAGGTTTACAAAGATTAAGAATATCTTCTATAGAAGCTAGTCAAATTGATGATAGATTTATTTCTTTATTAAAAAAATATCCTACCATTGCTCCTCACTTGCATATACCTTTACAATCTGGTAGCGATACAGTTTTAAAAAGAATGAAAAGAAAATACACATGTGAAGAATTTTATAAAAAAATTGAAAAAATTAAAAAAGAAATACCAAATATCGCTTTAGCATGTGATGTAATAGTAGGATTTCCACAAGAAACAGAAGAAGAATTTTTGCAAACATGTAATTTTATAAAAAAATGTGGTTTTGCTTTCTTACACGTTTTTCCTTATTCAATAAGAAAAGGAACATATGCAGCCACTTTACCAAATCAAATTAATGATCAAACAAAAAAAGAAAGAGTTAGTAGATTAATATCTTTAGGTAAAGAATTAAATGATGAATATAAAAAGAAATTCATCAATAAAGAATTGAATGTTTTAATTGAAAGTTATGATAAAAAAACATCTTTATATCATGGGTTAAGTGAAAATTATCTTGATTGTTATATTAAAAGTGACACTAACATAATAAACACTTTTGTAAAATATATTTATCATTAAACCAAAAACAAATAATTAAAAGCAAATATTTTATTTAATTTGTTGACACATTTATCTTATTCATATAAAATAATGGACGTATCTTGATTAATACTTAGGAGGTGTGTATCAATGGCAGTACCATTTAGAAGAACATCAAAAACTACAAAAAGAATGCGTAGATCACATTTAAGCTTAGCAGTTACAGGTTTAACAACTTGTAGTCATTGTGGCGCAACAATTACTTCACATCGTGTTTGCCCAAAATGTGGTTATTATGCAGGAAAACAAGTTGTTGCAAAATAATTAGTTTTTGAAATAAAGATAAATAAATGGCCTTTGTTAAACAAAGGTTTTTTTATATTTAGAAATAATTTCAACATTTTTATCATAATTGTTGATATTATAAATTTTAAAAATTTCTATCTATGAAAAAATAATAATATGTTGTATAATATTTTCGTACTAAAAAAAGGAGATAATTATGGCAAAGAAAAAGAATTCAATTTCTAAGTACACAAGTTTATTAGCAATATTACTCGCTATTGCAAGTGCATGTATGATTTTCTGTACATCAATTGTATATAAAGTAAGTGATAGTTCTAATCCAATAAACTTCACAGGAATGCAAGTAACATTTGGTTATACTGCTAATGCATTAGATGGTATCACTACTACAATCAAAGCAGATATTAATTATTTTGCTTTCTCATTCTTAAATTTATTACCTTACATTTTATTACTTGCAGGTATTATATTTGCAGTATTAAAAGTCGTAGGTAACAAGAGTAACTCAAAAATGTTCTCATTTGTAGCAGCTGTTTGTCTAATTGCAGGTGGAGTATTATTATTCTGTGTAGTTCCATTCTCAGTAGTAGGAACAAATGAAATTTTAGGCAAAGCTATTCCAACATTAAGCAAACAATATATGTCTTTAGGTATAGGCGCTATTGTTGGTGGTGTTCTTGGAATCCTTGGTGGAGCAGTCGAACTTGCTGATTTAGTTTTATAATAAAAATTATTTCTCTACAAATAAAATCACATGGTAAATAATCATGTGATTTTTAAATGCAATAAATTTGTACTTTTATAGAATCAAAAAATAGTCTATAATTTGTTTAGGAGATAATTAAATATGGATTATAACAAATATATTGATCACACATTATTAAAACCTGATTGTACTGATGATCAAATTGAAACACTTTGTAAAGAAGCTAAAGAATATGATTTTGCATCAGTATGCGTTAATTCTAGTTATGTAAAAAAATGTGCAGAAATCTTAAAAGGAACAGATGTAAAAGTATGTACAGTTGTAGGTTTCCCACTTGGAGCATGTTCAACATACGCTAAGGCTTGTGAAACAAAAAAAGCAATTGAAGATGGCGCACAAGAAATTGACATGGTTATAAATATTTCACGTTTAAAATGTCATGATGATTTATATGTAGAAAATGAAATCAAAGAATTAAAAAAAGCATGTGGTAATTTAGTTTTAAAAGTTATCATTGAAACTTGTTTATTAAACGATGATGAAAAAATACGTGCTTGTGTATTAGCAGTAAATGCTGGTGCAGATTTTGTTAAAACATCAACTGGTTTTTCTACAGGTGGAGCAACTATTCATGATGTAAAATTAATGCATGATACTGTAAACAACAAATGTTTAGTTAAAGCATCAGGTGGAATAAGAGATAAAGAAGCATTTTTAGCTATGATTGAAGCAGGTGCTAGTAGAATTGGTGCTTCTGCTGGTGTCAAAATAATGAAAGATTTAAAAAAATAAAAAAATTTGTATAATTTAATTTTATGTAGGAAAAATAACTATTGGTGAAAGATGTGATTCTACCTTAATCGGCACCTAGCAATGTAATCACTAATAGTTTATCACCTGCATAGAAGAAATCTATTGTTAATTTTTAAAAAAATTGACATGAAGCTAGTTTTAATATTAATATTAAAGTGCGCAATGACTTCTTCTAATATATAGGAGGGTCAATGGTAAGTAAGATAGGCGTTCTCGCTGGAGGCGTAATATTAGGCATGATGGTTTTAGTTTCTTGTGAACCACTTTATCAAAATCTCAAGGAAAAAAAAGATGAATGTTTAAAAAAAGTCTCGAAAGCAAAAACAAAGGCTGAAACTTCATTAGCAGATGTAAAGCAAAAAGTCACAAAAAAAACAGATGACGCCCTTGATATTATAGATGAAAAAATTGATGATTTAATTTCATCAGTTAATTCTCTTGATATCAGTAAGGTTAAAGGCAAATCTAAGATGGCGCTTGAAGCTATGAAACAAAAGATAATGACTTTGAAGCAAGACTAACTATTCACCATAAAAGCGCGGCTAGGCGCTTTTTTTGTTTATTGGAGGATTAAAAAATGGCAAACGAAGATTATTTAAAAAGAAGGGTAACAATTTACCAAGTATCAAAAGAATCTGGATATTCATTAGCGACCGTTTCTAGAGTTATTAATAATAAAAGTAATGTAACTGAAGAGACAAAGAAAAAAATTATGGATGTAATAGAACGTTTAGGTTATAAGCCTTCAGCAATTGCTCAAGGTTTAGCAAAATCTAAAAGTACAAATATTGGAATCGTAATTCCTTCTTCAATGCATACATATGTAGCTTCAATGCTTTCTGGTATGGTTGATATTGCTAAAATATATGGTTACGATACTACATTATTCTTTACTTCACATAATAAAGATGAAGTTGAAGAAGTTGTTAATAAAGTTATTACTTCAAATGTTGATGGTGCAGTTATATTTGACGATCAACTTTCAGAAGAAGATATTGAAAAATTAGTTAATTATGGTATACCAGTATCAGTAATTGGTAGAGAAATTGAAAAAGATAACGTCGCCTCAATTCCTCTTGATTACGTTGCAAGTATAAAAACTGCTGTCAATAATCATTTTAAAAATGGAAATGAACCAATTATTTTCTTACATTTAAATAATGGTTCAGCAATGATGGAAAACCTTGAAAATGTTGCAAGAAACGAAGCAATTAAATTAGGTAAGGGTGATTTATTTTCCACTTTAACAGTTGAAGATTCTTATTCCAAAACTTATGAACAATTCTTAAAATATTTTATAGATCATAAAAAAGGCTGTTTTATTACTCCTAGAGATTCTATTTCATGTGGTGTTTCTAATGCAGCATTATTTAATAAAATAAACATACCTCAAGACGTCCAAATTCTTTCAGTTATTGGAACAAAATATTCTAAAATTGTTAGACCAAGCTTAACCTCTTGTGATATTGATATGTATGAGGTTGGTTCAATAGGTATGAGAATGTTAACAAAATTATTAAATGGTACGTTAAAAAATAAAGTTTACCCATTTATTTCAACCATTGAATCACGCGATTCGACTAGATCATAACAATGAATAATAAAAAAGATTTAGTATTTAAAATATTAATTATTATTCCTGCTATTGCAGCATTAATATTTTGTATTATTGCTTTATTAAATAACAATAATGATATATTGTTTGGTATAGCATTAATTTTATTAGGTGTTTTCTATAGTTTATATCAAATAACAAAAATTCAAGATCATAAAAAAAATCCTGAAAACAAATTAACATATTCATTTTTAATTTTCGGTATAATATTCATTATTGTAGGTATTGTAATTTTAATTTTAAAACGTTAAGTAGTGGACTCCACTACTTTTTAATTGCAACAATTTTTAATAATATTTATAATTAAATTATTAAAGGTATTAATAAATGGATTTAGATATTTTAAATAACTCTCTAATTATTTCTAATAATAAAAAAGAAATTCTTGAAATAAGAAAAAATAACCCTTCTTTAAATTTTAAAATAATAAATAAGAAAGAATTATTTTCAAATTTATTTTTTCATTATGACGCTAAAGCAAATCTTTTTCTTTATAGAAAAGGTATCTTATTAGATAATACTGATGAAATATTAAATAATTTATATTTTTTAAAAACAAATATTAATTCTAAAATTGATAATGTAATTTTAATAAAAAAAGATTTAGAAAATAATAATTTATTATTAAAAGAAGATTTTTATCAAGATTATTTAAAAAATAAAAAAATAATATTATATGGTTTAGATTTAGATAGTGAACTTAATACTGTTTTCAATCAATTAAATATTAAACCAATAATTATCAACAAAGATTTAAATTTAGATAAGAATATATACGAATTTAATAATTTTGATGAAGAGATTAGATTCATTTTTGAGCAAATTGCTTTTTTAATTGAAAAAAATATTCCTCTTAATAAAATTAAAATATTAACAAATAATGATTTATATATCTCTAATTTAAAAAAATATGAAAATTATTTCTCATATAAATTTAATTTTCCTAATGAAGAAAAAATTATTCATTCAAATGATATAAAATTATTCAAATCAATTTTTTCTTCTACAAATTTAGATGAAACATTAACTCAAATAGAAACTAGAATCATTGATTATGATGCTTTTAATAAGTTGTTAAGAAAAATATTAGAAGTAAAATCATATATTAAAGAAAATGAAATTGAAGACTATATCGATTATATAACAAAAAAAATTAAAATTAGTTCTATCAAATATGAAAATGGTATTGATGTAGTTTCCTCATTAGATAATTTAGAAAATGATATATATTTATTAATTCCAGGATTTATTTTGAACCAATATCCTAAAATAATTAAAGATGAAGATTATTTATCTGATAAAGAAAAAATTTGTTTAAATATGATTACATCAAATCAAAAACAACTTTTCCAAGAAAATGATTTTATTCGTTCTTTAAATAAATTTCAAAATACAATTATTTCATATTGCTTAAAAAATGATAAAGAAGAATATTATCCATCTTTATTAATAGAAAAATATAATCTAAAAATAATTAAGAATTATAATTTTTCTAACTATGTATATTCAAAAGATTATTATAATTATTTTAACGCTACTGTTCTTGATGAATATAATAATTTTTCATTTATCTCACCTTATTTAAATAATATAGATCCTAAAGAAATCCAATATAAGACTTATACAAATCAATTTAGTAAAATTAATAATTTTATTTTACCTAATATGAAATTATCGTATACAAGCCTAAAAACATATTTTGAATGTGGATTTAAGTTCTATTTAAGTAGAATATTAAAAATTGATGAATTTGAAGAAACATTATCCACTAAATTAGGCACTATCATGCATAAATATCTTGAATTAATAGCTAAAAATAAAAAAATTGAGTTTGAAGAATTATTATCTTTATATTCATTATCTAATAAAGAAAAAATAATAATTTCCGCTTTAAAAAATCAAATAATATTAGAAGAAGATAATTTAACAACATTATTTAATTCTACATGTTTAAAAAATATAAATGCTGAAGATAAATCTTATTCATATTCATTAAATCATAATTTTATTTTAGAAGGAAAAATTGACTTAATCTTATCCAATAATAATCACTATATCATAATTGATTATAAAACAAATGATAGTGAGAATTTTTCTCCTGATTTAATTAAATATGGCTTTTCATTACAACTACCTATTTATTATTTATTAACCAAAAAAGGCTCATCTGATTTTATAAATAAAGAGATTTCAGGATTATATATAAACACAATTTTATCAAAAAATTATTTTAAAAATGACTTTAAATATTTATTATTAAATGGATTAACTTTTAATGATAATTTTGAATTAATTCAAGGAGATCAAGAATTAATAAAAAAGCAAAATAGAAAATATATTTCATATGATAATGAAGAATTTAAAAATAATATAGAAACTACATCTAAAATTATTGATGAAGCATGTAATCAAATTAATGATGGAAATTTTAAAATAAATCCAAAAAAAATTCAAAATAAAGTTGATAGTTGTAAATATTGTAAATATAAAGATATATGTTATATGACATATAAAGATATTGTTTATTTAAAGGATGATTAATATGAATTTTACTAAAGAACAAGAATTAGCTTATAAAGCATATAACACAAATTATTTAATATCTGCAGGTGCAGGATCAGGTAAAACACAAGTATTATCTGAAAGAGTAAGATATTTAGTTCAAGAAAAAGGATTTCATATTAATGAATTTCTCATTTTAACATTTACGAAATTAGCAGCAGGAGAAATGAAACAAAGAATTAGAAAAAAGCTTAAAGAAATCAACTCTAAAGAAGCGGATTTAGTTGATAGTGCATACATCTGTACTTTTGATAGTTTTGCTTTGTCATTAGTTAAAAAATATCATTATAGACTTAATTTAACTAAAAATGTCTCTATGATTGATGAAAATATTATTCAAATTTTAATAAAAAAGAAAATAGAGGAAACATTAGATAATTTATATAATTCTTGTGATAAAACTTTAATTTCTTTTATTAATAAATATTGTTTCAAGAATGATAATAGTTTATTAGAATTATTATTTTCATTATATAATGAAGCTAGTAGTAGTATAAACACAGAACAATATTTTGATAATCTTATCACTAAAAGTGATATATCTTTTTTAAATAAATTTTTATTAAGTTACTCACAAGAATTAGATAATATTTTTGAAGATTTTTGCTTAATTGCTGAAACATGTCCTGATAAAAAATATCAAGATTGGTTATCAACAATGATAGATAATTATAATTCTAGTGAAACACTAGATGAAAAAGTGAATAGTATTAAAATACCATTTAAAGCTGCAAGAAACATGGAAGAAAACAAATTATTATATGATGAAAGCAAAGAAAAATTAAAATCTTTTATTTTAAATTATACTTCCGAAAAAGATTTAATTGATTCTTTTAAAGAAAATAAAAAATATACTATTTGGTTAATAAATATTACAAAAGAAATAATCAATTATGATAAACAATTTAAATATAAACATCAAAGTTTCTCATTTAATGATATTGCAAAATTTGCAATAGAATTAATTAAAAATAATGAAGATATTCGCTTAGAAATTAAATCATCTTTAAAGACAATTATGATTGATGAATATCAAGATACATCGTTAATTCAAGAAACATTAATTAATCTAATTTCAAATAATAATGTATATATGGTAGGTGATGTAAAACAATCAATATATCGTTTTAGAAAAGCTACTCCTAAATTATTTATTGAAAAATTTTCATCATACCAACAACATCTAAATGGTGAATTAATATCTATGCAAGATAATTTTCGCTCAAGGAAAGAAGTTCTTGATGATATAAATATTATTTTTTCTCAAATAATGACTTTACCTTTAGGAGGCGCTAATTACAAAAAAGATCATATCATTAGAAATGGTAATAAATTATATGATGCAAGTGGCCCTACTAACCATTCAAATAATATGGATTTCATTTATTATGAAGGTAAAAGTGATATAGAACTAGAAGCCAAATTAATTGCTGAAGATATTATAAAAAAAATAAATGAAGAATATCTTGTTTTTAATGGAAATTTTTCTAATCCAGGATTAAGAAAAGTTAAATTAAGTGACTTTTGTATTTTACTTGATCGAGGAACATCTTTTTATATTTTTGAAAAAATATTTAAATCATATAAAATTCCATTATTTATTGAAGATAATGTTGATGTTTCTACCAAGCAAATTGGTTTAGCTATCATTTCATTAATTAAAACAATTTCTTATATTCAAGATAATGATTATTCAAGTGATTTTAATCATGCATTAATATCATTAATGCGTAGTTTCATTTTTAATTATAGTGATGATAAAATATATCACTTATTTAAAAATGATTTAACTAATATTGATATTATAAATGAAATTAAATCAATAATTATCAACAATCCGAATTACACTAATTATGAATTAATATTTAATATTATTCATCATTTTAAAGTATACCAAAAATTAGTTAATTTAGGTGATGTAAAAATAAACGAAAAATATCTAGACAATTTTCTATTAACTATTAAAAATTTAAATGAAATATATACTTCTTTAAATGAATTTGTTGATTATTTTAATTCATTAAATCTTTTATCTTTATCAATTGATATACCTTCTTCTTCTTCGTCTTTTGATTCAGTCAAAATAATGAATATATTTAAATCAAAAGGCTTAGAATTCCCTATAATTTATTGTGCTGGATTAGGTAAAGAATTTAATCAAGAAAAATATAGAAGTGATTTTATCATATCTCAAGAATATGGTTTAATTTATCCTAATTTTAATTTTGATAAAACAATTATTTTTGATAAATATAAAGAATTTGACCAAAAAGAAGAATTATCTGAAAAAATTCGTTTATTATATGTAGAATTAACTAGAGCAAAAGAACAAATAATTTGTTTATTACCAGAAGATTTATCTTTTAAATCTTTAGAAAAATCAAATAGCTTAGGTTCTTTACTACTTCCTTGTGCAAATTTATTTAATCAAATTCATTTAACAAAAGAAGATTTAAACAATAAATCTTTTACTTATATAGCTAACAATAATTTAGAAAAAAAATTATTGTATAAAGAATTCGACATTAAACCAATATTAAAAAATAAAAACATTAGAGCAAGTAAAGAATTATCAATACAAACAAATTATGAATTTATTGAAAAAGGTGAACATTTACATTTACTTTTAGAATGTATAGATTTTTTTAATCCACAACTTAATAATTTAAATAATTTTGATTATAAAATCATTAAAAACTTTTTAAATACTCCCATTTTTAATAATTTAAAAAATCCAATATTTTATAAAGAATATGAATTTTCTTTAGATGATATAAATGGAATAATCGACTTATTAATTATTGATAATAATAATGCTTATATTGTAGATTATAAATTAAAAAATATTTCAGATGAAAAATATAAAAAACAACTTAAAATATATTATGATTATGTTAATAAAACATTTAAAATAAAACCAAAATGTTATTTATATTCTATCCTTGGAGGTACATTACAAGAAATATGCTTCTAAATATTAAATTTTTAATAAATATCATTCTTTTTTAAAAGAAAAGATTGTTAAAATAGGCTTTAAAATGCTATTGTTAAATAAGTAAAGGTGTAAATTATGACAAATTGTAAAATTGCAAATGTTAAATTCAGATTTTCTTTAATATCAAATTTGATGAAAAATCAATTAGAAAAATATATTACTAATGAACAAGGAGAAATTAATATATCTAGTGAAATTGTTGATAAAATTAATGTTCCTCAATTAGAAGCAAAATATCATTCAAAATATTATGATGTATATCAAGATGGTAATGATTTAATTCAAATTCAAAAAAATGAAAACAATGGATTCATAGGAGCTGTTATTTATAAAGAAAATTCCGCTATTATTCTTATGGAAAATGGTGATATAGGTAGAAAAGAATATTTATTAACTGAATATGCATGTTTATATTTTATTTTAAAACATGAAAATGCAATTTTAATTCATTCATCATCTATTAAATATAAAGACAATGGTATTCTATTTATTGCAAGCAGCGGTGTAGGTAAATCAACGCAAGCACGTTTATGGAAAGAACATTTAAATATAATACAAATTAATGATGATAAAAATATTATTATAGAAGAAAAAGATGGATTATATATTTATGGTAATCCTTGGAGTGGAAAATCCTTAATAGATGTAAATGAAAAAGTAAAATTAACTAATTTAGTTTTTGTTCATAGATCAGATATTCCTAGTATAAAAACAGTGACTAAAAAAGAAGAATTTTTATATTTAATGCCACATATAACAAATTCTTCATTTATGTATAATAGAGAAAAATGGAATCAATTAACAAATAAATTAATTGAAATAAATGCATGTGTTTTGAATTGTAATATTTCTTATGATTCAGTTGATACATTAAAACAATATTTGGAGGAAACAAAATGAAACATACTAATATGAAATACAATGAAAGTTATGTGGTAAAAAATTTAGCTGATGAAATCGTTTTAGTTCATCAAGATGAATATAATGTAGATTGTTCAAAAATTATTACACTTAATGAAGTTGCATTATTTATCATTAATAAAATTAAAGAAGGTTTTAGTGATACTCAAATTATTGAAGCATTATTAAAAGAATATGATGTTGATGAAGAAACTGCTACAAATGATGTAGAAACATTTATTAATAAATTAATAGAATTAGGCATTGTTAATGAATAAAATAGATGATTTAGTGCCATTACTTTTAGATACACTAAATAACAATAAAGATTTTATTATGCCAGTAAAAGGCACTAGCATGCTACCTTTCATTAACGAAAAAAATCTTGTAATATTATCAAGCCCTAATAATATAAAAAAGAATGATATTGTTTTTTATAAACGAAATAATGGTCAATATGTTTTACATAGAATTTATCAAATAAAAAAAGATTATTATGTTTTAATGGGTGATAATCAAACATTTAAAGAAGAACCAATTTATTCAAGTCAAATAATTGCAAAAGTTAAATCAATTAAAAAAAAGAATAAAATACATTATTTAAAAGGATTTAAATATAATTTATATTTATTTTTTTGGCATAGTAGACTTATAAGGAAATTATTATTTCCTATAACCAGGAGATTTTTTAATGACTAATAAAAAGAAAAAATTTTATATTATTATATTATCAATTTTGAATGTTTTTCGTTCAATCTTTTTAGTAAGTCAAGCCTTAGCCTCAAAAAAATTAATTGATATTGCTACAAATAAATCAAATAAAAATGATTTATTATTTTGGATTATTATATTTGCATTACTAATTATTTTAAACATAGTTATTAGCTTATTATTTTTAGGTATAAGAAATAAATTTTCATTATTAGTAGAAGTTGATATGAAAAATAATATTTACCAAAAATTAATAAAAAAAGATATTGAGCAAACAAGAAAAATTCATTCAGGAGAAATAACAAATATTTATTTAAGTGATATTCAAAACATTAGAGTAGGTTTATGTGAAACTATTCCAAATTTCTTTTTATATAGTTCAAGATTCATTTTATCTTTTATTGCTTTAATTTATTTTGATTATCGTTTATTAATAATTTTATTGATTCTTGGCATCTTTGCATTAATAAGTGCAAAAATATATAGTAAAATAATAAAGAAATATCAAAAACAAAGTTTAGAATCAGATGGAAAAGTAAATGCATTTATGCAAGAAAGTTTTGAAAACATTAAAATTGTTAAAGCATTAAGTGCAGAAAAAAACATGTGTTCTTCTTTAGACAACAAATTAATAGAAAATAAAAAAATTAAATCCAAAAGAAATCATATTTCTTTAATTGGTAATGGTGGAGTTTATGTTTTAATGGAAATCACCGTTGCTTTTACTATGATTTATGGAGGGATAAGTATTTATCAAGGATTATTAACATATGGCTCATTAGTTGGTTTATTACAAATAGTTAGTTATTTTGAAACTCCTTTATCAATGTTTTCTTCTTTAATGACAAGATTTAATGCTTATAAGGTTAGTGAAGAAAGAATTAATAATTTATATAAAATTCCTGATGATTATGAACAAATAAAGCTTAATGATTTTGATAAAATAGTCTTTAATAATGTTTCATTTAGTTATGATCAAGAAATCTTAAAAAATTATAATTTAGTTATAAATAAAAACGATACAATTCTTTTAAAAGGTCATTCTGGCTGTGGAAAATCAACTATGTTTAATTTAATATTAGGCTTTATTTCTCCGCAAGAAGGATCTATTGATATTTATTCTAATAACCATGTTTATCCAAGCAAACAATGCCGTGAATTATTTTCTTATGTTTCCCAAGAAAATATTCTTTTCAGTGGTACAATTGAAGATAATATTAAATTATTTGTTCCTAATTATAATGAAAAAGAATTAATAAATGCTTTAAAACTAGCTTGTATTTATGATGAAATAATGGAAAAACCATTAAAAATGAAAACTATCATTAACGAAAGAGGTAATGGTTTATCATTAGGCCAAATTCAAAGAGTACTTTTAGCTATAAGTATTTTACAAAATAAGCCAATTTTATTATTAGACGAATTTACTTCGGCTTTAGATAAAGAATTAGAAAAAAGAATTGTTATTAATGTTTCTAAATTAAATAAAACTAAAATTATCATCACACATCGTGATATTTCTTTATCAGAAGCAAGAACTATTGTATTGGGGGAATAAATAAAATGATAGATAATTACGAATTAATATTAAAAATAATTAATGCTGCTATAAAAAATGAGCATTTAGATTTGTCAAATCAACATGAAAATAAAGAATTACTTTCAACTATGAAAGAACAAACATTTCTTTCTTATTTGTATTATGTTAGCAAAGATCCATTTTTTAATCCATATTATATTTCATCATGTTTAATTCATGAACAATTTAAAAATTTTATAACATTAATTAAATCATTATTTGATAATAACAATATTGATCACATTTTTCTAAAAGGCTCAACTATGCAATATCTTTATCCTGATCAAAACTTAAGAATGTTAGGAGATGTCGATGTTCTAGTAAGAGAAAAAGATATTAACAAAGTATGTGAATTATTAAAAGAAAAAGGTTTTATTTTTCAAGATCGTGCTGATCATCATATTTCTTTTAAATATAAAAAATTAGAATTTGAATTACATAATAGAATAATTGAATATAATCATCCTTTACATGAATATTTAAAAGACCCATTTGTTTATGCTAATAAACAAAATAATAATACTTATGTATTAGAAGATAATTTTAATTTTATTTATATTTTATCTCATTATATGAAACATTTAAAAAATGGTTCAGGCCTAAGAAGTTTAATTGATGTTTATTTATTATTAACAAAAACAAATGTTGATTTAGATTATTGTTATTCAATATTCAAAAAATATGGATACGAAGATTTCTTTAAAGTAAGTATGACTGCTTTAAAAAGAATATTTAATTATGATAATAAATATCAAGGTTCTGAATACTCA
>CAJKZK010000013.1 GCA_905204225.1 uncultured Bacillota bacterium | reverse complement strand
TAATTACTAAATATAAATTAAATTAAATATTATCTAGCTTCTAATATCACTTTTTCAAGTCTAGTTGATGGAATATCTCTACGTCCTTCTTTAGCTTGATCTTTACCATTTAATTTAACTAAATCACCAGTAAATCCAACATTAACTGCTACTAAAGAAGTACCAACACCATATATATCAACTGGAGTATGATGTAACTCAAAATCTCTTATTTTTTCAGCAGTAAATCCTGAAGAAACAATGATTTTAACATAATTAAATCCTTCTTGATCAAGAGCTTCTCTTAAAGCAAAAACTAATTCTTTACAAACACCATGAGCATCAAAACTAGAAACATCTTTATCATCAAAATAATGATCAATTAAAGCTTTTGATGTATCAATTCTAACTGCTTTAAGTTTAGTTTGTAAGTGTCTAGCAATTTTAAGTGAATCATAAACAACATTATTATGATAATCAATTAAAGCAGTAACTTTTTCTTCTGGGAAGGTTTTTAAATATAAATCACTAGCTTTACAAATATCACCATCACATAATTGAATTAAGGCATGTGGCATAGTTCCTAAACCTTTACCACCCCACCATAAACCCATAGCATCAGTAGAGTCAGCTTTTAATCCTGCTACATAAGCAGCATATCCATCACCAATTTGAGTATTATATTCATCTTGACGATCAGCCATATTAATAATGCCTTTACCATTTAATTCACGCATAACTTTATAAGTATTAGTGCATACAGAACTTCTTCTAGCTAAAATACCATCTATCATTGATTCAAGAAAACCAAAATGTTCATATTTACCAGTTATTTTTAAAACTGGTTCACCATTTTCAATAATATCACCATCATTTAAAGCTTCAACAATCAATTCTTCTGGATGAATAGCAAATTCTTGAATAAGACTTATAACTTCATCAAGGCCACATACCATTACATCATCTGCTCTTTGAAAAAATTGCATTGTAACGATTTGATTAGGAATATTTTCTTCAACTATTTTTTTTGTTTTTAAAAAATAATTAGCAGTAAAAAAACCATCTTTTAATCTAGAATCAAATTTAAAAGTTTTATTAGTCAATCTTTTAATTTTACCTTCTTTTTTTAATTCAACTTCTAACATAAAACCTCCTTCATTATATATGTTATTTTTTAATCGCAATTAATCTTTTTATTGGAGTATTTAAACCTCTAAATTTCTTTTCATACTCTGTCATTTTATCATCATTATCTAAAACAGAATAATCTCTAGTAATAGAAACAATTTCTAATGGTGATTCTTCAAAATAAGGGATTGAATCTTCAAACAAAAGATCATTATCTGTTTTAAAAATTACTTTTCCACCCTTTTTTAATTCTTTATAATATTCATTCAAACAAGTTGGATAAGTAAGTCTTCTTTTATGTTGTCTTTTCTTAGGCCATGGATCAGAAAAATTTAAATAAATAATATCAAATTTGTTTTCACCAATCTTTTCAAATAAATAATGCATATCAATATTAATTAATAAAACATTTTTAATTTCATTTTCAATAATTTTTTTACCTGCTATAGCTAAAGCCATACTTGACATTTCTACTCCTAAAAAATAAACATTAGGATTAGCTAAAGCCATTTGTACAATAAAATCTCCTCGACCTACTCCGATTTCTAATCTGAGATTATCATGATTAATAAAATCTATAAAATCTTGATCTAGATTATCTTTATCTTTAATTAAATTTTTATTTTCTAAAAGGAATTCATCTCCCCATTTACGATGTCTTAATCTCATATTATTTTGTTAACTTTCCAAGTTCATCAATAGCAGAAGCATAAATTGATATTGATTTTCTTAAATCTTCTAAATGTATTTTTTCATTAGCTTCATGAATATGATCTTCTCTACCAGGAAAATGAGAGCCAAATGCGATAGTATTTCTACTTTCTTTAGCGTATGTTCCTCCTCCAATTGCCATAGGTTGAGATTTATAATCATGAGTATATTCTTGATAACAATTCATTAAAGTTTTTATCATCTGTGATTCAGGATCTACTAATAAATAATCTCCTGTACCTAAATAATGAACTTTACCTAAAGATAAAGTATCAAGTTTTTTACAAACTTCTTCAGCATTAACATTTTCTGGATATCTAAAATTAACAGAATATTCTAATATGCCATTATTATAAGAAATTAAACCTACATTATATGTTGTAGAGTGTAATAATTTAGATTCATGATAAACACCTAAATTCTTTCCACTTCCATCCATATAACCATCACCAGTTTTAACTAATTGATCATAATTAAACATTAAACCAATAAATTTAATCATATGTAAACCAGCATTAATACCTTCTTGTGGAAGTGAACCATGACTTGATTTTCCATAGAATACCAATTCATCATCATGATATTCATATTTTAAATTATTTTTTAAGCAATATTCTTTAATCTTGTTTTCATCTAATTTAACGTTAAATTTAGCATGACATTCATCAATAACAGAATTAATTACTACTCCACCATTTAAAGAAGAAATTTCTTTAATATCAACATTTAAATCAACTTTATAAGTTGCAATAGCTTTTTCCCCATAAATAAGAGGAAAATCACCATCTGGAGTAAATCCATAACTTGGATATGGTTTATGTAAAGAATGGAAATAATGTTCTAAACATCTTGAGCCGCATTCTTCATTACCACCAATAACTAAAGTAACTTTATAACCATTAATTAAATTATTGTCTCTTAATAATTTTAAAGCATAATAACTAGCTATTGCAGGTCCTTTATCATCAGAAGTACCTCTACCATACATAATATCATTTTCAATAGTTGCACTAAAAGGTGGAAATTTCCATTTACCAGAAACAGGAACAACATCACAATGAGCGTATATTGCAATAAGTGGTCCTTCTCCATAACTAATTTCAGTACAATACCCATCACATCTATCAACATTAAAACCATCTTTTTCTGCTAAAGAAGCAATATATTCTAAAGCATCACGTACTCCTTTACCAAAAGGAGCTAATTCAGTAACTGTACTTTCATCAAATGTTGAATCAATTTGAATCCATTTTTGTAAAGAATCAATTGCTAAATCATAATATTTTTTTGCTAATTCTTCTAAATTATTCATTACTTTAATACCTTTCCTAATAAATCTTTTTCTCCATTAATAAAAGACTTATAATCCATCTTCTTTTTACCTTGTTTTTGAACTTCTAATAATCTTAAGGCACCTTTAGCACATGCTACAACTAAACCATTTTTATTAGCCATAATGATTTCACCAACATTACCAGTTCCTTCAACTACTTCAGCTTTATAAATTTTAAAAACTAAGCCATCTAATAAAACATATCCTCCAGGAGTAGATGATAAGGCTCTAATATAATTATTTACTTCTTCACTAGATAAAGATAAATTTAAATGTTCTTCATCTTTAGTAATTTTTTTACAAAAAGTTGCTTTTTCTTCATCTTGAGGAATTCTAATTTCTTGATGCTTTTCAATTTCTGGAATAACTCTTAATAATGCTTTTAAACCACTTTTAGCCATTTTTTCACATGTAGAAGTATAATTATCATCAATAGTTAAATCAAATTCTTCTTTATCTAGCATGTCTCCTGCATCCATTTTATCAATCATTTCAATAATGGTAACACCACTTTTTTTATCACCATTAATTAAAGCTTGTTGAATTGGCGAAGCTCCTCTATATTTTGGAAGTAAAGATCCATGAACATTAATAGAACCTAATGTAGGAATATCTAATAATCCTTGTGGTAAAATTTGTCCATATGCACAAGTAACAATTAAATCTGGTTTTAATTCTTTCATAAATTCATAATCAAGTCTTATTTTATGAGGTTGAAAAACAGGTATATTATATTTTAAAGCAATTTGCTTAGTAGGAGTAGGTTCAATTAGTCCTTTTCTTCCAACTGGTTTATCTTCTTGAGAGACTAAACCAACAATATTATAACCATTATTAATAAGACCTTCTAAAATATAACTAGATAATGAAGGAGTACCCATATATACTATTCTTAATTTATTAATCATAAAATTTCACCACTCATATATTAGACTAATATTTAAAACATTTCAATTATCAAAAAAGAACTATTGTTTTTTCTTTCAATAGTTCTTTATTAAATTTAATTTTTATAATCAAAGACTGCTTCTATAAAGAAATGATCACTATAAAATGTTGGTCCAGTTTCTTTTAAAATTTTAAATTCTTTCGTTTCAAATTCTCCTTTTGTAGAAAATATATAATCAATAGGTGAATTCGGTCCTACTTTAGTATTTTCATCAAGTTCTTTACCATAATCATGAAATGTACATGAAGCTTCACTAGCTTTAGAATAAGAATCATCAAAATAATCTGTTAATACTTTATAAGTATCTTCTTCATTTTCTTTATAAAAATTTAAATCTCCAGATAAAAAACCAATAACATTTTTTTCTTTCATTTTATTTATAATTTGTTCAGCACTATTTTTTCTTACCGGAACATCTTTAGTATAATCAAAATGAGAATTATAATATGATATCTCTTTATTAGTTAATTTATCTTTTAAAATAACAAATGTGCATACCCTTGAATATTGCGCTCCCCATTCAGTTGCAACATATCCTGGACCAGCTTCTAAAGAAGGACCTAGCCAAAACGCTCCACTTTCAATCAAAGAAAATCTATCAACAGAATAAAATATTCCACTTGCTTCATCAAAACTTCCACCTCGATACATTAAAACATGTTCATATCCATATTTTTCAAATTCAGGTCTTAAATATTCTTCCCATGCATGTGTTTCTTCTTGTACACCAAATAAATCTGGCATTTCTTCTTTTATTTTATTAGCTACCAATTCATGTTTATCTTCTGTTGCCCCTTGATCTAAATTGCATGACATAATTTTAAGTGACTTATCAATTTCTTCTTTTATTTCTTCACTTGTTGTTTGTGAAGACGAAATTGAATTATTATTACAGCCTACTAAACATAATAAGCTTGCTATTATTATAAATTTTTTATTCATTTTTCATTCCTCTTTTATATATTGTCCCAACCAGCTTTAGAAAAATCTACTTTAACACCAACATCTTCATAATCTTTTTCACTCCAACAACCATTAGATTGTGATATAGCATATAAAATATGTTTTGATGCTCTTCTTAATAAAATTGTAGTATCATGAGGTGCTTCTAAATAAGCAGCATGTGCACTATAAGAAGCATTTCTTAAAAGCCATAAATCATTTCCACCTCTAAGACCACTATTAACAGGCATTAACGAATTATAACACCAATCAGTCACAACTACTCCTTTAAAGCCCCATTCATCTCTTAAAATATCATTTAATAATGCATTTTGAGCACCACTCCATACTCCACCAATTCTAGAAAAAGATGACATGATTCCTAATGCTTTACCTTCTTTAACATATATTTCAAAACCTTTTAAATATATTTCTCTTATACTTTGTTCATTAGCCCATACTTCTAATCCAATTCTATTTTGTTCTTGTTCATTTAAAGCAAAATGTTTAGCATAAGTATATACACCATATTTACTTGTACCAATAGAAGTCATTGCTCCCATAACACCAGTAATAAGAGGATCTTCACTATAATATTCAAAATTTCTTCCTCCTGTAGGACATCTATGAATATTCATACCAGGAGCATACCATCCTGTTAACCCCATACTAGCACCTTCTTTACCTAGACTTTCGCCTAATAATTTAGCACATTCAGGATTCCAAGAAGAAGCTACTACAACTTCTGAAGTATAACCAGTACCTTTAATTTGTACAGATGCAGGACCATCATCATCATAAGTAGTTCTTTTAGAAATAGATTTAATTTCAGCAGTTTGAAATCCTCCATTATCCACAAGATTTTCCATATCAGTAATTGATAATTGATTTAAAAATTTATCCCATTTTTCATCGTTATAATCAACATTTTTCATCATTGCCATAGTAATTTTATCATTACCATAATCAACTCCTTGAGCTGGTAAATCTTCTTTTATTTGATTATCAGCATAAGTTTTATTTTTACTTGCATTAATTGTTTTATCACTTGCTACTTTATTTATTTTATTTTTAGTAGGAAATGTATCATTCCAATTAGATCTAGATAAATATTCAATAGGAGTTGAATTAGGACCAAATTCAACATCAAATAATCTAGTTTGATATTTTTCATTAGTATCTGAAGTTAAATAATTAATATCTTCCTTTAAATTAAAATTGATTAAATTGTCTTTATTTTGAGGTACTTCACTTAATTTATAAGCATTATCTCTTAAAGATAAAACATAATCTCCTTTTTCTAATAAATAACAACCATTTTCATTATCCCAAGAAGCTAAAGATTTTAAATCAATATTAATTCTAGCAAAGAATGTTTCATTTGGTTCAATTAAGTTTGTCTTTTCAAAACCAACCAATTCTACATGTGATTTTTCTATTCTTGATGTATATGGAGCGGTATTATAAATTTCTACAACTTCTTTACCTGCCATATTTCCAATATTTTTTACTGCTACTTGAATAGATATTTTTTGATTAACTAAATCAACAGTATAATCATTAATATATTTTTCAAATTTAGTATAAGATAATCCTTCTCCAAATGAATATTGAACATAATCTTCATATTTAAAATTAGTATCATCATTTGCTCTAGTCACATAATATCTATAACCAACATATATTCCTTCTAAATATTCAACAAAATTAGCACTTTTATTTGAATAAGTTAATGTAGAATCAGGACCAAAAGAAGCAAAAGAAGGTGAAGTAGTAATATCATAAGGCCAAGTATCAACTAATTTACCACTTGGATTAATTTTTCCACTTATTGCTTGAGCAACAGCTTTATTACCAGTTAATCCAGGATGTCCTATCCACAAAACTGAATCAATACCTTTTTGATTTAAAGCTCCAAGTTCCATAACATTAGAAGAATTTATTAAGATAATTACTTTTTCAAAATTATCTTTTAACATATTAATCATATCATTTTCTCGACTTGTTAATTGTAAATCACTTCTTGAAAAATCATGATCTTCACTACCAGCTCTACTAACACAATATAATGCAGTAGAAGAATAATTTTTAGCATTTTCTAATAATGTTTTACCATCTAAACCATCATAAATTTTATTATATGAAGAGACTTCTGGTTCATTATCATAAGGAAATTTAGTAGGTGCTATATAATTACCAACATTAGTGCCATAAGCATTAAATTGACAACTAATATCATAATCTGTTTTAGTTATTTTATAACTTTTTGATTCATAATAATTAGCAACTAGATTATATAAATTTGTATTATATTCAAATCCTTCTTCAACTAAAGCTTTTTCAAGTCTAGTTGCATGAAAATCATTTTCTCCATAATTAGCGTTAGTGATAAATACTCCACTTCCACCACCACCATATAACATACCAAATGCTGATGATCCAAAAACATTAATTTTATTATTTTCTTCTTTATTTAAAGGTAAAACATCATCATCATTTTTTAATAAAACCATGCCTTCTTGTTCTAATGTAACAACATTCTCTTTAGCTTCACCAATTGCTAAACGAGCACTTTCTGAATCATTATCTAAATGCTTATCTGGATTTAAGGTAAATTTAATTAAATCCCATGCAACAGTTAAAGTAGGTACCGCTAATAAACATACAATTAATGAGCAAGAAAGAATAGAAATTGTCGGAACTTTAATTTTATTCCATTTTAAGACCCTATTAACTGGTTTACTTTCATTTTTTAATTCTTGTTTTCTTTCATTTCCTTTTAATTTTTTAAATTTTTCTTTTGTTTCTTTATATTTTAATTCTTCATCTTTAGTAAATTTTAATCTACCTAAAACCCAAACATAAATAAAGTAAAATACTCCAAAAACTAATATAAATCCTGCTAAAACATATAAACTTAAATACCATGGAAAAGAATCAAGTTTCCAACCAGGAATTATTTCTATATCACCAATGCCATCTAAAAACATATATTACCCTCTCATTCTTAATTTGTATTTTATAAATACATAAACACCAAGACCAATAACAACTATACAAACCGAACCTAAAGTTATACTTGCAATAGCAGTATTAGAAAGACCTTTACTTGGTTCATCTGGAGTTACATCTTCATTAGGTTTTATATCATTTTTTATTACGTTTAATATTCTAGTTCTTTCTGCAACATTATTTTCTTCATCACTAACAGTAACAATTATTGTATATTCACCTGCTTCTAGAGGAATAAAAGAATTATTATTTACTTCAATTCTTTTTTGTCCAGCTACACCATATTTATAAAATACAGATATATTAACAATTAAATTATCTTTACTAGTTTTGTTATCTTCATAATCAAAATTAAATTCAACTTTTTCATTAGCTTTTGGATTATTTGTTAAAACCTCAATAACACTAATAGTAGGAGCAATTTTATCTTTAAGAACTCTAGTTAATGTAGTTTCTTTATCAACACCAATAACCAAATTATCAATATTGAATGGAGCCCCATTTTTATTAGTAAATACAATCTCATTTTCACCAGATAAAATATCAACATTAGAAATAGTCAATTCTCTCCAACTATACCAACTATCTCCACCAGGGAATCCAGGGAAAGTTGTTTGATCAAAAGTTAAAGCTTTTCCATTTAAAGTCATTTCTATAATATCACTAATCATCCCCGCTCCTCCACATGGAGCAACCCAAAGAGATAATTTAATGTTTTTATTATCTTTATTGGAAGAGAAATTCCAAGTTAATGAATTGCCTATATTAGAAAAATTACAAACACATTTTCCTTCACTAGTTGGTCTACTATTTGTAGACTCTCTTTCAAGAATAAATCCTTCGTTTGGATCAGAACATTCACCATTAATTTCAGCATCTTCTGCTTCAAAAGAATAAGCTCCACAATCACTACATATTCCATTAACAAAAACGTGTTCATCACTAATAATAGGAGTATCAGGTTTATTAGTAGCTTTTAAAACTTCATTATTATAGACAACAACTTCCATATAATCTATATTAAGTCCATAATAATTATTTCCTTCTAATTTAATAGTGTTACTACCTTTTTTCAAAGAAACATCATTCATTGTTACTGCTTGAAATTTATAATAATCTCCATCAAAAGAAGGCATAGATGGTTCATTTGAAAAGATTCTTTCTTCATTTACTTCTACCCACATTGCATCATTAGGGCTATTACTTACTACTGCTGGACCAAAAGCTGCTACATAAAATTTAATAGTTGCTTTTGTTACATCTTTATCAGCATCTAAATACCAAAATACTTGATTATCACCATCTCCAAAATTACCAACACATTTACCATTAGAACATTTTTCATTTTGAACAATAAATGTTGATTCATTATTTCTAGGGGTTCCTGCTAAAGTTCCATCTTCTGCTTCAAATTTATATGTTACACCTTTTTCAGTTGATTCTATATAACTAGAGACATTAACTGTTTCATCAAAAAATACTTCTAAATTATCAATATTTGCTGAATAACCTAAATTTTCTAAAACTAAGACATTATTTCCTTTATTAAAAGTTGTTTCATTAATTTCAATACAAGTCCATTCATACCAATGATCTTGTGGCATGTTAATAGTTGAAGTTGTTTTATAAGACACTTCTTGATCATTTAATTTTAAGCTTAATGCTTCAGTAATATTTTTTGCACCATCCATTCCTGGAGCATAATATAAATTCATAGAAGCTTTTGTTTCTTTATCTAAAGAAAATTTCCAAATAATTTTGTTTCCTTTATTAGACCAGTTACCAACACATTTACCACCACTAGTAGGACGAGAATTACTTGAATTTCTTTCAAGAACAAATCCATCATTATTATCAGTACATATTCCTGTAATTTCGCCATTTTCTGCTTCAAAAGAATATGCTCCACATGAACATCTATTATCAACATAAGCATGAGTATGAACTAATTCTCCTCGAGATAAAGTAATATTATTTGGAGTGTTAATTACAAAATAATCGATATTCATTGCATAATTACTATTTGCTTCTAATTCAATTTTATTTTTACCTTTTATTAAAGTAGTTGAATTAAAAACAAGAGGTTTATAATCGTGCCAACTAGAACCATCAAAAGATGGCATTACACTATCTTTAGCGGTTAATCTTTGTCCGTTTACTCTTACAATCAAAGCATCATTTGGATTAATTTGACCACTAATTGCTACTACATAAAAAGTTATTTTTGCATCTAAAACTTCTTCACTTGAATTAACATACCATGTTGCTAAATCATCACCATTACCCCAGTTACCAATTAATCCTCCACCAGAACAAGAAGAATTAGAACAAATTAATGATGGATTATCATAAGTTGGTGTTCCTACTATAGCATCACAACTTTCTGCTTCAACTTTATAATCTTTAGTAGTTACTTCTTCATAACTTGAAATATTTACATCACTAGAAAAATCAACAACCAAATTATCAATATTTGCTGAATAACCAATATTTTGTAAAACAATAATATTATTTCCTTGAACAAAATTAGTTTCATTAGTTATAAGTTCACTCCATTCATACCAATGATCTTGTGGTCTAGGAGCAGTTTGTTTAGTAGAAAAAGAAATATCTTTTCCATTTACTTTAAGACTAAAAGCATTATTACTTTCAACAGCACTTTCACTTCCTGGAGCATAAAATAAATGCATCAATGAAGTAGAAGCTTTATTTAAAGCAAATTTCCAAGTAATACTATTTCCATTAATTGACCAATTACCAACACATTTTCCTTCACTAGTTGGTCGAGAATTACTTGAATTTCTTTCTAAAACAAATCCTTGTTCACTATCTGAACATGTTCCACCAATTAGACCATCTTCAGCTTCGAAAGAATAAGCTCCACATGAACATCTATGACCTTCAAATGAATGATCATGTTCACTAGCGTTTACTATACTATAGTTTACACTACATAAAGCAAGTATAGAAACAGCTAACAATTTTTTTATATGTTTCATCATTTCCTCCTGATAACATAAAAAAGATGACTTTTTATGTAATTTGATTATCATTTATTTTGAAAGGGGTTTCAATTTGGTTTTCGAAAGTGGTCATTTAAACAACTAAAGTGGTTATTGTTTTAAAAATAAAATATTAACTGAGAAAATATTATCATTAGTATTAATAGATAAAGTGCCATTATATTTTTCACAAATCATTTTTATTGACTGCATACCATATCCATGATATTTTTTATCTTTTTTTGTAGTAATTGGTAACCCGTTTTCAAAATGTAATTGTTTTGAAAAGAAATTTTGTATTGAAATAGAAACAAAATCTCCTTGTCCTTTAATAATTAAACTTATAACTCTTTTTTGTTCTTCATCTTTAAGTGCTTCTATAGAGTTATCTACTAAATTACCAAATAATGAATAAGCATCAACATCATCCATAAAAGATAATAACTTACCATCAGCAATACATGTAAAACGAATATTATTTTTATAACATAACAAAGATTTTTCTGTAAAAATAATATCTAAAGCATTATTACCTGTTTTAATATTAGAATCAAAAATTTCTATAGATTGTGATATTTCTTCAATCACTTGAGGATTTAAAGTTTGGTTATTACCATAATTTCTAATAAAATATTTTAAATCATGACATTTTTGATTAATTAACGCTATATTTTCTTTACTTAATTCATATTGCTTTTCTTCATTATATTTCATTTGACTTATAACATCTAAATTTTTTCTTAATTCTTGTCTAGTAGAAGTTTCAAAAGCAAAAAATTCAAACATTATACATAATAAAATATTAATTATCGCTATTGTACAAATATATGTTTTATCAAAATTAGCTTTTGAATAATTATCAACAAAAGCATTTAATGATATATCAATAAAAATAAAAATTATTCCAATAATTAAAAATAATGGGTTATTAATTCTTATTCCTTCATTTCCTTTAATCTTTCTTGCAAAGAATAAATATGCAAAAAAATAAATAAATAGATAACTTGCAAAATAACAAATTGCATCTTGATAATTTATAAATAAAAATTTATTTTGAAATGAATAAATCCCATTTTCTCCATTTACAATACCAAAAATAGTAACAATAAATAAATATAATTCATAAGCGATATGTTCTGTTGTATAACCAATAATAGAAATAAATAATAAATTCTTTTTATTTTCTTGTAAGCAAAATATCATCATTAAATAAACAACAATCCAAAAAATAAAAAACATTGAAGAAATATAAAATGCATTATCAGAAAATAATGGAAAAACAAAAGAAATCTCTAAGCATAATAAAATTGAAATAATATATCTTAAAATGAAAGGATTTTTCTTTTTCAATTTTACACCAAACATAGAAATTGAAATTATTAACATTATTATAAATATTGGACGATAAAATAAAATTCTTGACATTGGATATATCATAATTTTTCTCCAATAAAATTATTTAAACAAATTAAAAAATCTTTCTTTTTTCTTCTTGATAATGGTATTTGCATATCATTAGTTAGTACAACCATATCTTTCTTTATTGATTTAACATATCTTAAATTTATTAAATATGAACTATCACTTAAACAAAAACCACAATTAAATAATTTATTTTGCATATCTTTTAATGATCCATTTAACAAATAAGTATTATTTTTAGTAATAAAATTTAAAACATGATCATTAACAGAAATATATAATACATCAAAAATTGAAATACATACTTTTTTATCACCATCATTTACAACAAATTTTTTCTTTTCGTTTTCAATAATTGAAGGTAAAATTCTTTTTAAAGCTAAAGTAAAATTCCAATAAGATATAGGTTTTACAATAAAATCAGAAGCATTAACTTTATAACCTTCAACAGCTAAATTTGACATATTAGTAACAAATACAATAATTACATTATGATCTTTTTCTCTTAATTTTTTACAAGCTTCTAATCCATTAATTGTATCTAATAAAATATCCATAAATATAATATTAAATGAATAATCATATTTAGCTAAAAACGATTCAGCATTGTTAAATCTTACAATAGAAAATTCTAAATTGTTTTCTTTTTGATATTGTTTTAAACAATTATCTAAATCATTATAATCATTATCATTATCTTCAACTATAGCAATATTAATCATGTTTTCTTCCTCAAAAAATATGATAATTGAAAAAATTTTTTTTAGCAATACAACAATTTTTTTATATTTATAAATATAACAATTTTAATTCAAAAGCTTATAATAAGAATCATAATTAAAAAAAATGATACATAAATGAGATTTATTAGAAAAAAATTGTAAATAATCTAGCATTTTTTATATTTTCATGTTATTAATTAATTGTAAATATAGAAGAGGAGTGCATGCATAGTAAATCCATCTGTGGTTTACGTCTTCTACTTAATAAGTAAAGCTATGCAAATTGCAACTATGTTTAATTATTAAGATAGAATACAACACATCTATCTTTTTTTTTAATATTTACGCTAAATAATTTTTAAAAAGGGAGATTAGGAAATGAAAAAATTATTAACAACTTTATTAACTGCAACTGCAGTAGCTGGATCACTTTTTGCTTTAACTAGTTGTGAAGCAAAAACTTATGAATTAGCTTTAGTTACTGATGTCGGTGATATTGATGATGAATCTTTCAACCAAACATCATGGGAAGCTTTAAAAGATTATGCTGAAGAAAAGAAATTATCATACAGCTATTATAGACCAACAGCTGATTCAACTGATGCAAGAATTAAGTCAATTGAACAAGCTATTAAAAAAGGTGCAAAAATCGTTGTTTGCCCAGGTTATTTATTTGAACAAGCTATTTTCAATGTTCAAGATAAATATCCAGATGTAAAATTTGTTTTACTTGATGGAACACCACATAATGGTGATTATAACCATAAAACAAGTAATAACGTTGTAAGTATTATATATCAAGAACAAATTTCTGGTTTTGCTGCTGGTTATGCTGCAGTTAAAGATGGATATAAAAAATTAGGTTTCGTAGGTGGTATGGCAGTTCCAGCTGTTCAAAGATTCGGATCAGGATATATTCAAGGTGCTGAACAAGCAGCTAAAGAAATGAAATTAACAGATGCAGAATTACAATATTATTATGCTGGTGCATTCCAAAAAACAGATGATGCAACTGCTAAAGCTAAAGGTTGGTATGCTGCAGGCACAGAAGTAATCTTTGCTTGTGGAGGAAAAGTTTATCAATCAGTACAAGAAGCTTGTGAAAACAATACTTCAAGAAAATGGATTGGTGTTGACGTTGATCAACATTCAGTTGACAAAGATAGAGTTATCACTTCTGCATTTAAAGGTTTAAGAAATTCAGTTCAATCTGCTCTTGAAATTTATTCAGCAAATACTTGGGAAGATATTGGTGGTAAAGTCTTTAATTTAGGATTAAATGCTAAATTAGGAAATGTTGAAGCAAAAGATTATGTTGGTCTTCCTACAGCTGATGCTTCTTGGGGCTTTAAAACATTTACAAAAGCAAATTATGAAGAATTATTAAATAAAATTAAAGATGGAACATATACTATTTCTGATAGCACAACTGCTGCACCTAAAGCAGATACTATCAAAGTAACATACGTTTCAGAATTTGCTCCTAAAGCAGAAGAAAAATAAATATTAATTTTTTTTGAGGAGGAACCAATACTTCCTCCTCTTTTTATATATGGAGGACTATAATGGAAGAAAAATATGTTATTGAAATGGATCACATATCCAAATCCTTCCCTGGCATTAAAGCAAATGATGATATAACTTTAAAATTAAAAAAAGGTGAAATTCATGCTTTACTTGGTGAAAATGGTGCTGGAAAATCAACTTTAATGAGTATTTTATTTGGCTTTTATCAACCTGATGAAGGTGTTATAAAAATCAATGGTAAAGAAGTTCATATTGATAATCCTAATATTGCTAATGATTTAGGTATTGGTATGGTTCATCAACATTTTAAATTGGTTGATGTTTTTACTGTTTTAGAAAATATTATTTTAGGTGCTGAGCCATGTAATCATGGTTTTATTAACAAAAAAATTGCTGAAGATAAAATAAAAAAATTATCTGAAACATACGGATTAAATGTTGATTTAGATGCCAAAATTGAAGATATAACAGTTGGTATGCAACAAAGAACAGAAATTCTTAAAATGTTATATCGTGACAATGATATTTTAATTTTCGATGAACCAACAGCAGTTTTGACCCCTCAAGAAATTGAAGAATTATTACAAATAATGAGAAATCTAGCTAAAGAAGGAAAATCTATTCTTTTTATTTCTCATAAATTAAATGAAATCATGGAAGTTGCTGATACTTGTACCGTTTTAAGAAAAGGTAAATTAGTAAAAACTTTAGATGTTAAATCTACTACTAAAGAAGAATTATCAACTTTAATGGTTGGTAGAAATGTTAATTTTAAAGTAGATAAAAAAGAAGCTAATGTTGGTGATGTTGTCCTTGATGTTGAACATTTAGTAATGATAGATAAATTACATAAAAACAAGAATATTGTTAATGATATTTCTTTTAAAGTTCATAAAGGAGAAATAGTATGTATTGCCGGTATTGATGGAAATGGGCAAATGGAAGCAATATTTGGTATCACTGGATTAGAAAAAATTAAAGAAGGAAAAATCACTTTATTAGGAAAAGATGTTACTAAACATTCAATTTTTAGAAGAAATAATATTGGTTTAGCACATATTCCAGAAGATAGACATAAATATGGTTTAGTTCTCGACTATACTCTTCAAGAAAACATGGTTTTAGAAAATTTCTGGAAAAATGATTTTTCAAAATATGGTTTCTTAAAAAAAGAAGCAATTAGACAATATTCTGATGATTTAATTGACAAATATGATGTTAGATCTAGTGAAGGTTCTTCTACTATTGTTAGAAGTATGTCTGGTGGTAACCAACAAAAAGCCATTATCGCTCGTGAAATAGAAAGAAGTCCTGAATTATTAATTGCAGTTCAACCTACTCGTGGACTTGATGTTGGTGCAATTGAATTTGTACATAAACAATTAATTTCTCAAAGAGATGCAGGAAAAGCTGTTTTATTAGTTTCTTTAGAATTAGATGAAGTTATGGATGTTTCTGATCGAATATTAGTCATGTTTGATGGTAAGATTGTTGGTGAACTTGATCCAAAGAAAACTACTATAGAAGAATTAGGTTTATATATGTCTGGTGCTAAAAATGATTTTAAGGAGGGAAAATAAATGAAAAAATTTAATTTTAAAAATTTTAATATAAAAAAATTAAATGGTATCTTCTCTTCATTAATTTGTATTGCAATTGGATTAGTTATTGGTTTAATTATTCTAATTTGTATGTCACCACAAGATGCATTTATTGAATTTGGTACTTTAATTTGTGGCGGTATTAATTATTTTGGAATTGAAGGTTTATTTGATATTTTAGCCAAAGCTGCACCTCTTATTTGTTGTGGATTAAGCGTTTTATTTGCTTATAAAACAGGTTTATTTAATATAGGTGTTGCTGGTCAATATGTTATGGGAGCTTTTGCTTCATTGATGTTTGCTTTGCAATTTAATGCAAATTGGTTTGTTTGTTTATTAATGGCCGCTATATTTGGAGCAATATGGGCTTGTATACCTGGTTTATTAAAATCATTTTGTCATGTTAATGAAGTAATTTCAGGTATTATGTGTAACTGGATTGGTTTATTTTTTATGAATTATTCATTTCAAACATATTTAAAATCAACCGTTGATATTACTCAAGGTTCTAAAACAAAATTAATTACTGGATCATCTTTATTACCAGATTTTGGTTTAAGAGATGTTTTAGGTAATAACTTTTCAATTGCAATTATTGTTGCCATAATAATGGTTGTTATTATTTATATAATATTAAATAAGACAACTTTAGGATATCAATTAAAAGCAAGTGGATTAAATAAAGATGCAACTAGATATGCAGGTATGAATGATAAAAGGAATTTAATTATTACAATGGCTATTGCTGGAGCATTAGCTGGTTTAGGAGCAGGTTTATATTATTTAGCAGGCATTGAACAATGGTCTGTTCAAAACTCTTCTAGTTTACCAAGTATGCCATGGAATGGTATTGTAGTAGCTTTTATAGCTCAATTAAATCCAATTGGAGTTATTTTTGCTTCGTTATTTACTTCTTTATTATTCCAAGGAGGTATGTCAATGACTCAAACAATTTTCCCTGCAGAAGTTGGCGACTTAATTACAGGTATTATTGTTTATTTAAGTGGGTTAGTAGCAGTTATTAAAATATTGTTAATTAAATTTGAAAACAAAGAACTTCATTTTAATTTCTTTGATAAATTTAAAAAGAAAAAAATTATAGATACAAATAAAGGAGATGATACCAATGATTGATCAATTTTTAATATTATTTTCTTATATTTTGATTTTTTCAATATCATTAATGCTTGTTGCTTTTGGAGGTATGTTTTCTGAAAGATCTGGTGTAATTAATATTGGTTTAGAAGGTATCATGGTAGTTGGTGGCTTTTCTGGATTATTAGTTTTGAAAGCATTGAATTCTACTTCTATTCATCCTATATTTGTTGTTATATTAACTATTTTAACTTCAATAATTGTAGGTATGTTATATTCTTGTTTGTTAGCAGTAGCTTGTATAAAATTTAAAGCTGATCAAACATTAGTAGGTACGGCTTTAAATTTATTAGCTACATCAGTTGCTTTAATATTTACTAAAAGATTAACAGGTGGAGCATCTACAACTATTAATTATGATAAATCTGCTTTTGTTTATATATTCGGTAATTTCAATTTTAATATATTTTTATTCTTAGGTATTATCATTTTAGTAGCTTCAATTATTGTTTTATATAAATTAAAATTTGGTTTAAGATTAAGAGCATGTGGAGAAAATCCTTCTGCTGCAGATAGTGTTGGTATAAATGTTAATGCTTATAGATATGTTGGTGTTTTAATTTCTGGAGCTTTAGGCGGATTAGGTGCTTTAGCATATATTATTCCTACTTCTTCATATTGGAACTCTACTGTAGGTGTTGCAGGCTTTGGCTTTTTAGCTTTAGCTGTTATGATATTTGGACAATGGAAACCATTAAGAATATTCATTATTTCTATTGTGTTCTCATTATTTATGTCATTAAGTTATGTATATTTCTCTTTCTTCCAAGTTCTCTTTGGAATAGAATTAACAGCAGATAAAGGCGTAACTCCTGAATTATTTAAAATGTTACCATATATAGCTTCTCTTATTTTATTAGCGTTCACATCAAAGAATTCTCGAGCCCCAAAAGCCGAAGGTATACCTTACGATAAAACAAGAAGATAATATTAAGCAGTGCTTGTCACTGCTTTTTAAATACATAAAACTGAAGATATAGTAGAAACTAATTTAGAAATAATACTAAGTATAGTTTGAAATATTGCCTTAATAAACGATGATATTGCTTTAACAATAATCACAAAAATATTATTGTTTTCTTCAATAATATCATCATTAATATAACCATCACTTTGTTTTTGTTCACCATTATCTATAATTTCTACAATTTCTGATGCTTCTGATATTTTTGTTTCTTGAGCATTACCATTAAATAATAAAGAAGCAATAATTAATATAAATAAAAATAATAATAATTTTTTTAGTATTTGCATATAATCACCATTTTTATTATCTAACAATAAAAACGTAAATAATGTCGAATTAAGCGAACATTTTATTAATTATGATTGATAAGTTATTTGCAATAGTTTTCACTTTAATTTCCGTGTCTTTTGAAGTTAAAACAATATTATTATCTAATTGCTTTAATAAATATTTTTTATTTTCTTTAGATAAATCTTTTTTATAATCTACATGTTCAAGGATATTCTCAATTAAATTTTCATAAGTAACAACCATAGATACACCAATAGCAATAATAGGCACTCCTAAATATTTTGCATTAAAACTTTTTCTAAAATTTTTAATTCCAGATCCAGGAATTATTTGAGTATCTGTAATTTGAATTACTTTATATAATCTATCAATATTTTTAGTAGCTAAAGAATCAAAAACAATTACTAAATCAAAATGAAATTTATCAATTAAAGATTTAATAATACTACTTGATTCTAATCCAGTAGTTTTCATTACTCCAGGAATAATACAACTAATTTTATTATTATGATCTTCTAAATATGAATTAGCGTTAATTCTTTTTATAGTTTCAGGTCCAAGTGCGTCACTAGAAAAATCATCATTTCCTAAACCTACCATTAAAACATGTGGATTATTTTTTACTTTTTGTTTTTTTATTAACTCTTTTAATTTATTAATTATTAAATTAATTTTATTATTAGATAAAGTAGATTCTGCTAAAGAAGATATTTCAAAAGATAAATAATTACCTTTTTTATGAAAAAAATTTTTATCTTCTAAAACTTCAATATTTTTAATTTTAAGTCCACGATAATTTTCTTCATTAATAACAATTTTTTCATTTTTTGAATAATTAGCCTCATCAGCAAAATCACACATTTTATTCTTTTTCATAATGTTATTTTTAATTAAAAAACATATTTTTATACAAAAAAAAGGTATTTTTAAAAAAATTTTTAAAATAAGATAAAAATCATCAAATAATTTATTGAAACACTTTTTTTTGTATGATATTATTCTAAGGGTACGAAAGAGGTGACACACAATGGCAAACATTAAATCACAAATTAAAAGAATAAAGACAAATGAAAAAGCAAGACTCGCAAATGCAAGTTTTAAATCAAGCATGAGAACTGCTATGAAGGCTGTTGAAGCTGCTTGTAAAGCAAACGATAAAGAAACTGCTACAAAATTATTACCTGTTGCTTTCTCAAAAATTGATAAATCAGTTTCAAGAGGAATTCAACATAGAAATACAGCAGCTAGACAAAAATCTCGTCTTGCATCATTAGTTGCAGCTTTATAATTTTTATATTCAATGTCAAAATAAAAAACACTTATAAAGTGTTTTTATTTTGCTTTAATTTGGTTAAAATTAATTAAAAATAATTCAAAATTAAAATATGGGTCTTTTTCTCCAGCTTTAATTTGATAATCTAAATTATATAAATAATCAATAACATTTCTTAATTCTTGAGATTTAATAAAACCTAATGATTGCATAGTTTTACTAACTCTATAAGGTTTACATTTTAATTCATTAGCAATATAATCATTAGAATAATGTTCACTTAATAAATATTTTACCTCTAACATAAACCTAAATTGACTTGCAATTAATGCGATTAATTTAACAGGTTCTTCTTTATTAATTCTTAAATCATAATACACCTTTAATGCTTTATTAATTTTATTACATATTAATGATTCAACGATATTAAAAGCATTATCTTCAAGTCTATCACAAACAAGTAATTTAACATCATCAATAGTTAAATCATTTTTATATAAAGATAATTTATTAGCTTCATTAGTAAATTTACTAACATCATCACCACATTTATTTACAAGTTCTTCTAAAGCATCTTGAGAAATAGTTACATTCTTTCTAGTAAAAATGGCCATACCCATGTTTTTCAACATTTGTTCAGTTAAAACTTCTTGAGCCATTATTTTACCATTCTTACTAATAGCTTTATAAATATTAGATTTAGTATCAACATTTTTATTTTCTAAGAAGAAAATTAAATCTGTATGTTCACTAGGATTATTAATATAACCAATTAATTTATTATAATCCTGATCTTTATCAAGAGAATTTTTTTCTTTTTCAGTAGATAAATAATAAGGTTCACTAACAACAACAACTTTTCTAGAACAAAACATTGGTAAACTCATACAATCAAAAACAATATCTTGCACAAGTTCTAATCTTGAAGAAATTCTTATATAATTAAATTCATTAATTTCTTCACCATTTAAGCATTGCTTAACAAGATTCTTTAAAGTTTTTTTAATAACAGGTAATTGATGTCCATAAATTAAATAAATCATATTATAATTATAGATTATTACTTTATCAAATTCATTATTTATTTTTAAATAATTATTTATAAATAATTGTTCCTTCTTCATCTGTTCTTCTAATGATAATATTAAGTAAATATAAATTATTAAGAACTTCTTGATGTGGATGATGATATTTATTATTCAATCCAACAGATATTACTGCTTCTTTAATTGATAAAGATTTTAAAAATTTAAATGACGATGATGTATTTGACCCATGATGACCTATTTTAATAATATCAATATTTAAATTATCATATTGATTTAATATTTTATTTTCCACCTCAATAGGTGTATCTCCCATCATTAAAAAATTCTTATTTAAAAAAGAAAAGTAAATCACAGAAGAATTAATATTTTCTTCTTCACCAATATAAAATTGATTTAAATTATAAAATTTCAAATCACCAACTTCTTTTAAATAAAATGAGGAACCTCTTATTACTTCTTTAATATTTACATAATATGATAAATTATCTAATGCTCCTGCATGATCGTAATCATTATGAGAAATAAAAACACAATCTAATTTTTTTATATGATTCTTTTTAAAATAAGGATTTAAAACATCTTTAGCTATATCAACATATAATGAACCTCCAGTATCAATTAAAATATTTTCTTTTTTATTATGAATCAATATACAATCTCCTTGTCCAACATTAATAAAAGAAACATATTTTGAATATAGACTATCAAGAGGACTAGTAAAAAATAAAATGTTAACAATAAATATTAAAATATTAAAAGTAGATAATTTAAATAATCTTCTTTTAGTAAAATAATCAATTAAAAATAAAAGAATTAAATTAATTATCAATAAAATAAAATTATAATTATTTAGATATCTTATCGATGGTATTTTTTCTAAAACATCAAGTATCTTAAAAATAAATATACTAAAATATAACATAATATTTATTGGTAATATTAATGAGATTAAACTAATAAATAAATATATTTTACTTATTATTAACATAATAGGAGTCAATATCATATTAATGAGATTATATTTTCCATTAATAAACAAATTAAAAACACAAATTATTAAAGAAAAAAATATATTTTGCACATATTTTCTTTCCTTTTTTTTAAATTGTAAAATCGAATTAAACATCTTTTTAAAAATTAAAGGAATAATAAAAATATAAATAAAAGAATTAGTAAATAAAAACCGATAATTAAAAATTATAATAACAATTAAAAATATTTCAT
>CAJKZK010000012.1 GCA_905204225.1 uncultured Bacillota bacterium | reverse complement strand
TATAATATAATTCATTTAATGATAATTTTTTGATACCATCATCAACATTAATTAAAATAAACGAATTATTTTGTTCTTCTATTTTTTTAAATGCTTTATCCAAATAAATAAATAATATTTTTTTATTAACAGGTTTTAATAAATATCCAATTGCATCAACTTCATATCCTTTTAAAGCAAATTGAGCAACATTTGTAGCAAAAATAATTTGTATATCTTTATTTATTTTTCTTAATTTATAAGAAATTTCCATACCATTTTCATGTGGTAATTCTATGTCCATCAAAACAACATGAAAAGAGTTGATTTCTGATTCAAAAAATTTTAAGCCATTATCAAAAACTTCATATTCATATTCTTGTTTCTTTTCTTTAAAATAGTCATCAATCAATTTAATAAGATAATCACTATATTTTTTTTCATCTTCTACAATTGCAATTTTTTTCACTATTTTCACCGCTTAAGCAAATTATACTTTATAAAGAAAAACTTATCAACATATAAAAACGATGTAGATTAGTTCTACATCGTTATTAATAATACAATAAATTAGTCTTCTTTTTTAGAATTTTTAATTGTTCTAAATATTACCCAAACTACACCAGCAGTTAAAGCAGTAGACAAAACAACAGTTCCACTAATTAAGCCAATTTGCCAGCCAGACAATGTGTATGAAATAATTGTTCCTGGAGCAATACCTTGCATAGCATTAGAATTTGCAACCATATAGAATAAATTATGGTAAGCTTTTCTTAACGCAATTCTACTTGTAGCTGAATCAGTATCTGCAAATGTCTTTTTCCATGTTAATTGCATATCTGTTCCTGCTCTCATACCTTGATCAGAAGGCATATAACTATACATGCTAAAGTCTGAAATAACTGCACCATGGAAATTCCATTCATTTCTTAAGACATTAGTCATTAAATTAGTATATCCACCAGCCCAAGTTGTACCAATTCTATTAAATGAAGACATCATAGCAGTAGTAGCATTAATTTCTTTAGTTGACATTGTTCCATTTTCATCAGATATATAATTAATAGTTGTTTTAGCATTTTTAACACAAATTTCAAATGGTCTTAAATAAATTTCTCTAATTGCTTGTTCATTTGCCCAAGTACATAAATTTGTTATTCTATTGCTTTCTTGATCATTTAAAGCAAAATGTTTAATATAAGCAAATACTCCTTTATCAGCAGCTCCTGAAACAACAGCACTAGCAATTTTTCCACCTAAGACACCATCTTCACTATAATATTCAAAATTTCTTCCAGCAAAAGCAGAACGATGTGTATTCATAGCAGGTCCATACCAACCATGAAAACCAAGAGCAAGTGCTTCTTCACCAACTGCAACTCCCATTTCTTTTGCTAATTCAACATTAAATGTAGCAGCAAGTAATGGTTCAGACATATATGCACATGCATCAGGTTTAGCACCAAATAAAACAGAGAATCCTTGTGGGCCATCGTGATCAATAGTTGCAGGCTTACCAACTGATACCATTTGTGCAGTATTATATGCATTATTTGCTAAATAATTAGTTGAATCTTTATATTCTTTATCTGTTAATTGATCTAATAATAAATCCCAAGATTTATCATCATAATCAATTCCTCTTAAATCAATTAAAGATAAACCATTGCTTGCACCAGTTGTTGGCATTACATCATTTGAATCATTTTTATTTGCATATGGTTTTAATCCTGATCTAATTGTTCCAAACTCACCTAAAGTAATATCAACATTAGCATCATCACTAGTTGGAGCAGTAGGGAATGTTGTTTTAAAATCACTTCTTGACATATTTAAAGCATAACCTTTTTGTTCTGTATCTTTAAATATTGCACTTACATCATCAAATTGATTTGTTACAGCAGTTTTATCACTTGATTTACCATTTTTAAACACTTTTTTCTCTTCATTAGATTTAAATTCTAGATTCTTACCTGATTTATCTTTACTAATTTCGTGAGAATTTTCTTTAATTTGATATACATATTCACCTTTATCTAAAACATATGCTTTTTCATTTTTATAATCATAAGAAGCCATTTCTTCTTTTTTTATAGAAAGTTTTAATGTTTCAGATTCACCTGATTTTAAAGTTTTTGTTTTAGCAAAATCACCTAAAACAGTTGATGATTTTTCAATTCCGCCTTTTGTATAAGGTGCTGAATAATATAATTGAACTACTTCTTTACCTTCTTTATTACCAGTATTAGTAACTTTTACTTCAACATTGACATCATCACCAAAAGTACTTGAAGAAACAATTTCTTTAGTAAATGTTGTATATGATAATCCATATCCAAAAGGATAAACTACAGATGTATCGTAATTAATATATCCTTCTTTAGCAGCTGTTTCATAATATCTATATCCAACATAAATTCCTTCTTCATATTGAACAAAATGAGCAGCATAAGTATTACCATCACCCGCTAAAATGTCATCACTTCCTGAAATACCTTCATAAACATTTATACCATTCAAACCAAAATTTTTAAATGATGGATCTTTAGTTAAATCAGCAGGATAAATATCAGGAGTATGACCACTTGGGTTAACTTTACCAGATAAAATATTACCTAAAGAATTAAAGCCTGTTGAACCCATAGATCCAACCCAGAAAATACCATTAACTTTTTCATCTTTATTTAATTCACCTAATTCCATAACATTAGAAGAATTTACTACCACAACAACTTTTGAATAATTATTTTCAGCAAAAGTAATCATATCTTTTTCTTCTTTAGATAATTCAAGTTGATGTTGTCCTTCAGCATAATTTTTTACTTCATTAGCAGTATTAGCGTTATCTTTAATTTTCTTTTGAGCAGCACTAGTTTTAGAATCTCTTACTAAATCAGTAGATAAATCTCCGCCTTCACCACCTGCTCTTGATATAAAGACTATAGCAGCGTTACTATTTTTAACTGTAAATGAATATTTACTTGATGGAATTTCTCCAATAAAGAAATATGATTGATCATATTTATCCATGACAATATTTGCTTTATCAAAGCTTGCTACATTATCTTGGAAAAATTTATATGCTCCACTATCAATACTAAAGCCAGCTTTTTCTAAACCAGATTTAGGATTAGCACATGTTGTAGTATCAACATTACCAGATCCAGAACCACCATAAATTGGATCAACAGATCCTCTACCTAATAAAGTAATTTCTGAGCTTGTTGACAAAGGTAATGTTCCATCATTTTTAAGCATAACAATACCTTCATTGCAAATATCCTCAACTTTATTTTCACCATTCTTTCTTGATTTAGCCGATGAATCAAAAGATTGTGAATAATAAGTTTTATTCCAATTTTCAGTACCTTCTAATGGAGTTTTAATAACTTCACCTTTTCCAAAAGTAAAATCTAATGCAGCACTATACACTCCTGCAGCAACATTTGCACTAACAATAATACCTGTGGTAACAGCCAAAACTGGAATCCAAATACCTAAGAATACTTTGTTAGACATTTTTTTATTTTTTGACATTCTCATTTCCTCCTTAATTCACAAAGATGTCGAAAACATGTTTTGTAAGTGCTTTCATTATAAATGGTAAATAAAAAATCGCATGTTTTTTCCGTGAGTTGTAAAAAATATGTCGTAACTAGCATATTTTTATATATATCACATCAATATTTTGCGATTTTATATAATACATTATTCTTTAATTTATTAAAAAACTAAACATTCATCATTATTAATCATTTGAATATTAATATTAAATTTATCTAAATTCAATTTTAAATTTTTGGTTGTTTTTCTATTTATTTTTTTATTACTATTTAAATTAACTTTCATTATAATAATCATTTTTTTTGATTTAGCTAAATCATTTAATTTATTAATAAACCATTCATCTTTATGTGTAATTAATTCCCAACTATCAATTATAACAAATTTATTAGTAGTTTCTTCTAATTTTTTTATTATTTGGAAGCTTGTTAAAAAACCAATATTTAATGATTTTGTAATTATTTTTTTTAATTCATCATTATACCATAAATCAATATAAAGTCCATTTTCATTATAATAATTAAAAATTTCATTAATAATTTTACAATTATCATTATTACAATAAAAATTAATTAATTGTCCTTTTTCAAAATCAAATAAATTTTTAATATCTTTTTTCAATGTTTTTTGCATAATCTTTACCTCTTACAAACAGATTATAAAAAAAACAATGTTCTTTTTTTGGTACATTACATTTTATTTAAAATACTTTCAGCACTCTTTTTTACTCTTTCAATTAAAGTGTTTGGTTCAACAATATTAAAATGTTCATTATATTGCATATACCAATAATATAGAGCATTTTCATTACATTTAATTTCAGCATAAATATTATTATTTTCTTTATAAATTTTAGCATTATCTTTAAACCAATCTACAATATATGAAATTGAAGAAGAATTGTTAATTAAAAATTTTGCTTTAATAATTTCTCCACCAAAAACATAAATATGATCATTTAAATAATTACTTATTGAAAACCCATTATTATATTCATCTAAGGTTTTAATATCAATATATTCTTTATCAATCATCTCAACATTTTTAATATAATCAATTCTAAAATTAATGATTTTATTATATTTTTTACGATGACAAATTAAATAATATCTTCCAAAATTATTTATTAAATAATAAGGACTAACAATATATTTATAACCATTATAACGGTAATTTAATTTACAATCTTCATCATAAGATAAATATTGAAATGATATACATTTTTTATTTTTAATAGCCTCAGAAATTATTTCAATTGTTAAAAAAACATCTTTATTATCTGTACGATTAATTTCTTCACTTTTATATAAATAAGAATAGTTTTTTCTTTTATATTTGCTTAAAATAGAAGAACATTTATTTGCTAATTGCTCAGCCTGTTTTCCGGAAATAGATTTAGAAGAAAAAATAGCGTCAATTAAAAATGTAATTTCACTATCATCAAATAATCTTGATAACAAGCAATAACCTTTTCTAGGAAAAGAAATAATATCATATCCTAATTCAATTAATAATGAAATTGAATTACTAACACTTTTCCTTTCTAAATCAATATTATATAATTGACTAATTTTATCAATAATTTGTTGTTGAGTTAATAAATGATCTTCATCAGTATATTCTTCTAACACTTTTAATATTAAAATAAGAGAACTTTTTTTATTTATAATCATAATTAATTAAACATAACCTTTTCGTTATCAAACATTTTAGTAACAACAAAAACTCCTAAAGAAATATAAACAATATTAGAAATAATTGTTATTAAAAAATTAATTAAATTAAAATTTAAAGAAAAAATTTCACTTAAACAATTTATGAAATTAAAAATAGGAATTAAATATAAATACCAATTATTATTAGAAATAAAATATGTAGCCCCACTTATAGCCATTATTAAAAACATTAATGGTGTCGCATATTGATTAGCTTCTTTTATACTTTTACTAAAACAAGACACAATTGATAATAAAGTTGTAAATAATATAGTAATAACAATAATAATTAATAAAACATAAATATAAGTACTTATTCCATACATTGATAAAGTAATATCACCTGTACCTTGTAATAATTTAGGTAAAGACAAAGCTAAACCTAAAAATGAAGAAATAGAAGAAACAATACTAGTTATTGATAAAGCTAAAATTTTACCTAAAGCTATTTCACTTCTTTTTACTGGAGTTACAAGTAAAGTTGCTATTGTTCCTCTTTCTTTTTCACCAGCTATAGATTCAGTAGTTACATTCATGCATCCAGTAAATAACATGATAACAAGAATAAAAGGTAAAACCATTGTGATAATAACTTTAGATTTATCTTCATCAGTAGATAAATCATAATTAATATCACTATTTTGATTAACAAAATAATTATAATTAATAGTCATTGAATTATTATTTAAAGTTTGAAAATAATAATTATAAATAGTTGATGAAGCCGTACTAGTAGATAAATAATATATTTCTACATTTGGTTTTTCTCCATTATTTAATTTATTATAAAAATCAGATTCAAAACAAATTAATAAATCAATCTTTTCATTTTTTATATCATTTTTATAATTTTCTTTTTCTTCATTAGATAAATTATTAAAATTTTTAATTTCTATTTTATAAGGGCTACTAGTATTAATAACATTAAATTCTTCAACTGGATTATCAATATAAACAATATAATTATAATCATCACTAGGATTAAAAAAATTAGAAAAAACAGAACCCATTGCAGTATAAATAATAAAAATTAATATACCAGGCAAAAATAAACTTAATAACATTCTTTTATCAGTAAAAAATCTTCTTAATTCTTTTTTTAAAATTGTAAAAATATTATTCATTTTTATCACCCATTTCTTTTACATAAATATCAAAAAATGCTTCTTCAAGATTTTTATTATTAGTTAAAATATTAATCTTATCACTAACAATCATTTTACCATTAATAATAATGCCTACCCTATCACAAATCTTTTCTACTAAAGAAAAAATATGAGTTGATAATAAAATAGATTTTCCTTCATTTTTTAATTCAATTAAATAATCAGTTACCACTTTTGCAGTAATAACATCAAGACCATTAGTAGGTTCATCAAAAATAATAAAATCAGGATCATGCACTAAAGAAATAACAATAGAAACTTTTTGTTTCATGCCAGTAGACAAATCACCAATTTTAACTTCTTTAAATTTATCTATACCAAATCTTTTAAATAATTTTTCTTTTCTTTCTTCTCTAGTTTTATTATCTACACCATGCAAAGATGAAAAATAATCAAATAAATAATTAGGAGTAAATGAATTTTCTAGTTTCAAATCACTTGTTAAAAAACCAATCATTTTTCTTATTTTTTCTGGCTCTTTTCTAATACTTACACCATTAATATAAGCATCACCTTCATCAGGTTTAATTAAAGTTGATAACATTCTTAAAGTAGTTGTTTTTCCTGCACCATTTGGCCCAAGTAAACCATATATTTCACCTTTGTACATAACAAAAGATAGATCATTAACTGCTACTTTATATTTTTCACCTTTTTCAATATTTTGTTGTTTTTTACTTAATTTAAATATTTTTTTTAGATGTTCAACTTTCAATATCTCTTCCATAAAATTTCCCCTTTATTTTTTTATTAAATCCCAATAGTTTTTACAAGCTTCCTCAATTTTGTTTTCTTGAAAATTATAATATTTTTTATATTTAATATCATTAGGCAAATATTGTTGTTTAACATAATGATTTTTATAATTATGAGGATATAAATAACCTGTTGCATGATCTAATTTACTAGCACCATCATAATGGCCATCTTTTAAATAATTAGGTATTTGTTTTCCTAAACCATTATTTATATCGTCGATAGCTAAATCTATTGCTTCACAAGCAGAATTTGATTTTGGACAAGTAGCTAAAAATATAACAGCTTCAGCTAAAGGAATTCTTGCTTCTGGTAAACCTAGTTGCATTGCAGAATCAACTAAAGACTTAACAATAATGCTAGCTTGAGGATAAGCCAAACCAATATCTTCACTAGCAATAACAAGTAGCCTTCTACAAGGTGATATTAAATCTTTACTAACTAATAATTTTGCTAAATAAAATATTGCCGCATCAGGATCAGAGCCCCTTATAGACTTTTGAAAAGCAGATAATAAATCATAATGATCATCACCATCTTTATCATAATGAATTGGTGAAATAACTAATTCTTTAGCAGCTTGTAAAGACAAAGTATAAGTATTCTTATAAAAATCACTTACAGATATTAATACTTCTAAACCATTTAAAGCTTTTCTAACATCTCCTCCAGATGTAGAAGCTAAATAATCAACAATACCATTTTCAAAATTAATATTACAATTATATAATGAACAATATTTTTCAATTGCTCTATTTAATGCAACAATAACATCATTTTTATCAACAGGTTGAAATTCAAAAATAACACACCTAGAAATGATAGCATTATATATATAAAAATATGGATTTTCAGTAGTAGACGCAATTAAGGTAATATCACCTTTTTCAATAAATTCTAATAAAGTTTGTTGTTGTTTTTTAGTAAAATATTGAATTTCATCTAAATATAGCAAAATACCATTTTGACTATCAAGATGATTTAAATCATTTATTACATCATCAACATCTTTTTTTGAAGCAGTTGTAGCGTTTAAAAAATATATTTTTTTCTTAGTTTTAGATGCAATAATATTAGCAACAGTTGTTTTTCCTGTTCCAGATGGACCATATAAAATCATATTAGGTAAAGGTTTATTTGATTCAATTATTTTTCTAATAAACCCATTTTTACCAACCAATTTCTTTTGTCCAACGACCTCATCAAAATCATTTGGTCTAATTAATGATGCAAGTGGTGTTATCATTCTACCCTCGAAAATTCAACTTCTCTAGCCCCTTTTCTAGTGGCTGATTTTACTCTAATTTTCCATTCATCTTTAAAAATAAAATTATCTCCAGATGTTGGTATTCTACCAAATTCTTTACATAACCAAGAATTAATCGTTTGATTAAGATCAAAATCTTCATCTTCATCAATTTGTATACCAATAATATCAAAAGCATCATTAACAATTTCTTTACCAGAAACAATATATTTATCTTCATTTACTTTTTTTGTTTCTTCAAAAATTTCATCAGTTTCATCAAAAATTTCACCAACTAATTCTTCTATAATATCTTCCATAGTAATTAAACCTAAGGTGGAATCAAATTGATCTAAAACAATACCCATATGAATTCTTTTATCTTTAAACATTTTGAAAGCAACAGATATTTTCGCTTCTTGAGAAACAAAAATTACAGGTTGCATTATTTCTTTAATATTTACTTTATCATTTTTACTTTTTATTAAAAATGAATAAAAATCTTTTTCATGCAAAATACCAACTATATTATCTATAGTTCCTTGAAAAACTGGAATTCTTGTATATTTAGAGTTTTCAAAAGTTTTTCTTACTTCACTAGTTGTTGATTCTATATCAAGTGCTATTACATCTTTTCTAGGTGTAACAATATCTCTTACTTCAATATCATCAAATTTTATTGCTGAAGAAATTAAATCTTTTTCATAAGGCTTAATCTTTCCTTCTTCTTCAATTTCATCAATAATAGTTAATAAATCATCTTCAGATAAAGAATCATTATTACTTTTTGATTTAAATATTTTATTAAAAAATTTAGATAACAAGCCAAAAAACCAAGATAATGGCAAAAAGATATAAATTAATATTTTTATCATTGGATTAAAAAATTTAGTTACTCCTTCAGCATGATTTTTAGCAAAATTTTTAGGTAAAATTTCCCCAAACGTTAAAACAACTAATGTCATAACAATGGTAGAAATCCAAGAACCATTATCTTGAAATAAGCGAGTAAAAATCATAGTTGCTAAAGATGTAGCACCAATATTAACTATATTATTTCCTATTAAAATTGTTGAGATTAAACGATCATATTTTTCAACCACATTTAAAATTGATTGAGCTTTTTTATCACCATCATCGGCTTGAGTTTTTAATTTTATTCTATTACATGATGTGTACGCTGTTTCTGAAGCAGAAAAGAACGCAGAAAAGATAACTAAAATAACAATTACAATACACGGAAGACTATCGTCCATAAATAATGTTTTTCTCCTTTATATTGCATTATTCTAACATATTTATTAATTAAAAAAAAGTTAATCATAAAATCATTTATTATTTTTAGCATTTATTATATAATATTTGGTACTATGGACAACAATTTTGAAAATATTTCATACTTCAATTTATTAAAAAAGAAAAATTCTATTGATAAAGAAATGGCAATAACTGATAGATGTTATCATTATGAATTACAATTAAAACAAGATAGTAAAAAGAATATTGAATCACCATTAAAAAGAATTATTAATAGATATATAGAAAATGATGATTTTAACCTTAAAGAATTAGAAAATCTTATTGATGATAGTAATTTTACTTTTTCATATTTAAATATTAATAATTTCCCAATTAATGATAATAAATTTATTGATCTTTTATTTAAAATTTTAAAAGAAGGTATCAATTTAGCTACAATATATCTTGCTTTATATTTTTTATATTTTGTTGATTTTAAAAATATTTCTCCACAAAATAAAAAAATACTAATAACTTATTCATATCATTATTATACATATTCACATGTTTTATTTATTTTAAGAAATGATAAACATTATTCTAAATATCATTATAATTCATATTATAAAAACAATGAAAAAGTAAATCTTGTTGATTTTTATTTAGATTATCCAGATGAAATAGATTGTTCTTTATATTATAATTTAACTCATAATAAAAAAGTTAATATACCTCAAATTAATAATGAAGATGATTTTGATCAAGACACTTTTATAGATTTAATTAATAAATATATTGATAAATTAGATAACTTTGATAATGAAAAAAATTGTATTATTGACTTTGATAATTTCTTTAAAAATAAGCCTAATATTATCTTGTATTTAAATATCTTAGTAGAGTTAGATGATCAAATTAGCAAACTTAATTTATCTAAATTAATTTTAATATTATTTTCAAGATCCAATAATTATAATACATTAAAATTTGCAATCACTTTTTCAAGACAATTTAAAATAAATAAGTATTTTAAACGCTTATTTAATGACATAGAATCTTTAGCGTTAAATCCTTATTTAACTAATTCTTGTTTTATCGCTTTATCTAATCATACTAATTCAAATACAATATATAGAAAAATAGCTAAAAAACTAAATATTGATACAGTTAGAAATGTTTTACTATTTCTTGATCCATCCGATAAACAAAACATTCATTTTATATTAAATAAAATTAATCCTTTGTCATTTAGTGAAAATTATGTTGATTATTTAGTGGAAAATTGTAATCTTTTCAATTTAATTAATACATGCTCAATCAAAGACTTAAATCATTTTGTAAATTTAATTATTCGTTATTATATGTTTAATGAAGATAATACAATAGAAAATTTAGATAAAATAATTTCAATTATTTATAACGATAATTATAATAACATTAAAAATATCCACTTTTTAACAACAACTTTATTAAAAACATTTTCACAAAGAAATGATTCAATAAGCAAAAAAGTAACAAATATAATTAATTCAAAAACTAATTACGATGATGAAATTACATATATAGATAACTGTTTATCTAGTGGAAATTTTGATATTGAAGAAATGTTAGCCATGATGACATATTATGAATACACTCCTCTTGATTTACTAAAATATTATATTTTTAAAAATCCAGATTTATATTTTACATTTATTCCTTTTTTCTATAATAAAGCCGATAACTCAATTATGGAAATATTAGACATGTATGAAGATTTATGCACTAATAAAGATTTTCCATTAAATGACAATCCATTATTCTTAACAGTTATAGCCGACTTATTATATTTAAGCAATAAATATTTTAAGAATTTATATAATTTAGGTTTATCTTTTTATGATTCAAAAATAAGATTTAAATTTTTTAGATGCATTATTAATGTTTATAATTCAGAATTTTCTAATGAAAATATTTTAGAAGTTATAAATAAGTTTTATGAAAAAGAAACTGATGAATACATTTTAAATTATTTAGATGAATGCCTACATAATAGAATAATAATAAATTGAAAAAATAATTTGCTTTATACATTAAAATTATATAGAATAAATAAAGGCAAAGGAGAAAATAAAATGGTTACAATAGTTGATCACCCACTTATTAAAGTTAAACTCGCAATTATGCGTGATGAAAGGACAAAATCTAAAGAATTTCGTGAAAATTTAGATGAAATTGCTTCACTTATGTGTTTTGAAGTATTTAAAGATTTAAAAACACATGAGACAGAAGAAACATATCAAACTCCAACAGGAGCAACATTACATAGAACTAAATTAGATTATAAAATTATTTTAGCACCTATTTTAAGAGCAGGTATTGGTATGGTTGATGGAGTTAGAAATATGATTCCAACAGCAAGAATTGGCCATATCGGTATGTTTAGAGATGAAAAAACATTAGTCCCACATGAATATTACTTTAAATTACCACAAGTTGATAATCCATTAGTAGTTATTTGTGATCCAATGTTAGCAACAGGTGGATCTGCAATTGCTGCAATTGATGCAGTCAAAAAAAGAGGATATAAAAACATCCGTTTAATGTGTTTAGTAGGATGCCCTGAAGGTGTCAAAGCACTTGAAGAAGCTCATCCAGATGTTGATTTATATATAGCTGCTATCGACTCACATCTCAATGAAAAAGGTTATATTATGCCTGGTCTTGGCGATGCTGGAGATAGAATATTCGGTACAAAATAATTAAAGATATTAAAACCACAATCCTAATTAAAATTGTGGTTTTTTTTATTTATTAATTATTACACATACTAATCATATCGATTTTATTTTTTACTAATTTATCTAATTTACTTCCATCACGATAATCAGCTGTTACTGATGCATCAACTCTCTTATCAAAAACAAGTGGATTAGCTGTTTGAGCATTACCAGATTTATATACAGCAATTGATAATCCTCCTCTTTCTTTAATTAAAGTCATACAAGGAATATCAGTAATTCCATCACCAATATAAATCATATTAGAAAATTCAACATGCTTCTTTTCTATTTTTTCATTAACTTTATCATCTTCTCTAATATCTAATACACCTTTACAAATTCTAAATAAACATTGAGTTTTAGAAGTATAATTAATAATCATTTTAGGCCAGCAAGCAATGCCATTTTTATCATAAACATAATTACATGCAAATATTTTATTAAATTTATCAGCTATTTTAGTTCCTTTTATAATTTCTCTATTACCTGAAGAAATAATATAATGTTCAACTATAACACCTTTTTCTTTACCATAAGCATTAATTCTATCAAACCAAGTTAATACGCCTTCATAATATTGAACATAAGCACCTAAAGAATTTAAATATTCTTCAGTCAATGCAATTCCTTTTTTTTTGCATTCAATCATCATAACATATAAATATGATAAAATTTTTTCACAATGATTTTCTTCACTAAAACGACTAGTCAACGACCAGAATTCATTTTCTGTCATACCTAAATCAGGAATAAATTTAAACCCTTGCATATCATTAGTAGCTAAAGTTTTATCAAAATCATATATTAAAGCAACTATTTTTTGTTCAGTCATATAAATTTCTCCTTTAACACTTTAATAATACATTAAATTAGAGATATTTCAAAATAAACCTTATTTATATATTAAAAATAATTCTTTTTTATTATTTTTTTTGATATTAAATTAATCAATAACTCAATAACACATACAATTATAACAATTAATAACAATAACGCTAATAAATGAGTAAAATCTAAATTTTGCTTATAATTATAAATTATTTCACCTAAAGAAGAATTACTTTGACAAATATATTCACCCATTAACATTACTTTTATTCCTAAACCAAAGCTTTGTAAAACACTCATAAAAATATATGGTGAAATTAAAGGTATATATATTTTAAAGAATTTTTTAATATAAGAAACATTTTCCGTTTTCAACTGATTAATATACATTAAATCAATATTATTAAGACTAGATATAAACCCTTCAATTATTACAGGTAAAACCATTAATAAAGTAATTATATATGGAGCCTTATTTGCACCTAAACTAATCCATAAATATACAGAAATTATAGCCAAAGGTGAAGATTTTAAAATAATTATTAATGGTTTAAACAAATAAATACTATCTTTTTTTATCATATAAATAAATGAAATAATAAATGAAATAATTAAAGATATTAAAATAACTAATATTACTCTTAATAAACTAAATAAAGCATTTAATATTATGACTTTATTACTAATTATATCTATAAAAGCATTAAAAATAGCTTCTATTTTAGGAAAAACAAAATTATCATTAGTATAAGATAAAATTACCCAAAATAATATTAGTAAACCAATACCTATAATAATATTAATAATTTTAGAAACTGAAGTAGAATTCTTCATCAGGTAATTTTTCTCCAAATTGAGCTTCTAAACCTAATTCACTCATTTTATTAAAATAATTTTCAATCGCTACTTTTTGATTATCTTCAATTCCAAAATGACAATTAGGAATAGCTTTTATTAAAGTTTCTTTTCCTAAGTTTGAAAAGCTCTCATGCATTAATAAAGCATTGTTTGCCGTTTGCTCAATATTTTTTGTATCTAAAATAGATTGCTTCATTTTAATTAAAGTATCTTTTAACTCATTCTTCTTTTCATTTCTAACAAATATACTTGCTTGAGGATATGATCCTTTATTAAAAATTTTACTAAATTCATCTTGTAAATCAATAATTTTTAAATTATTAATTGTTGAGCCTATTTTACTAATAGATGGTTCAGCTGAAACAATAGTATCTACTTTATTAGTTTTTAACATTGCATTTGCATTACTTACATCATCAACATATTTTAAATCTACATTAATATGGTAATATTTAATTAAACTTTTCATAACAATATCAGGAGTTGAATTTTTGCCAAATAAAGTAACACTTTTTTTATTTAAATCTTTAAAAGAATTAATATTACTATTGGTAGTAGCTAAATATAAATTTCCCCATACAATAGTATTATATAAAACAAATTTTTTATTAGAATTATATAATTTAGCACCTAAATTAGTAGGAGCCACTATAATATCATAATTTGTTGAAGTAAAAGCTGCTACTAAAGCATCTGCTCCAGCTTTTATATCAAAAGTCGTATAATTATTTTTTTCGTTATAAAAATTTGCAAGGCCTAAACTTGGCGTCCCTTGTGGAGCAATAATATTAATTACACTTGGAACATTATTAGTAGATGAACTAGTTCCTTGATTGCAACTAAATAAACTTAAGCTAAGTAAAAATAAAGATAATTTTTTTAATTTCATATATAGTAACCTCGTTTTATATAATATAAAATTCTTCTTTATTTATTATGTAACAAATGTTACACTTTTAATATGAATATTTTAAATTTATTAAATCAAAAGGAAAAAGAAAAAATATCTTATCTAAATCTAAAGCAAAATCAAATATTATTTCATGAAGGTGAAGAATGTAAGTCTATCTTTATTATAATAGAAGGCCAAATTACAATTTTAAATTATTCTCTTAATGGCAATGAAGAAATAATTTCTATACTTAACAAAAATGATGTTTTTGGTAATGCTTTAATATTTTCTAATAATAATTATTATTTAGGTGAAATAATCGCTACAAAACCAACAAAATTAGCAATAATAAACAAAAATGAATTAATATCTCTTTTGCAAAATAATAAATCTTTTTTAGAATGTTATATTAATTTGATTGCTGAAAAAACAATTAAATTTACTATAAAAACAAAATTATTATCTCATAAAAATATACGTTCAAGAATCATATATTATTTAGAAATAAATAATTATTCAATTAAAAAAAATATTTCTTTTTTAGCTAAAGAACTCGTATTACCTCGTCCATCAGTTTCTTGAGAAATATCAAAAATGATTAATGAAGATATAATTTATATTAAGAACAATAAAATTATTTATAAAAAAACTTAGGTTTCCCTAAGCACAACAATTAATTTATAACAATACTTCAATCTATCCTTTTTTAGTTTATATTTCTAAGTTCCATAATTTACTTTTCACTAAATAACTTCACTATAAGCTTACTAATAAAGTCTAGGTATTGTCTTACAAGCACTTTTAATGCTTAAATATATTATAATCATCATTTATATATTTTCAAGATATATTTTATTGTTTTTACTACTTTTTTACATTTGTTATAATTATTAAATGATACAATATAAATATAATATTGGAGGTTAAATATGTATAAAGATATCACTTTTGAAGAAATAAGAAACAACAAAGAAATAGCAACATATATTTCTATGGCCGATCAATCATTAGCCTCAATGGGTTATACTGATCATTCGTTCGGTCATGTTTTAAAGTGTGCAAAAGTTGTTAAAGATATATTAACAACATTTGGTTATTCTCTAAGAGAAATTAATTTAGGTCAAATAGCAGCTTATATGCATGATATAGGCAATTCAATTAATCGAGTAGACCACGGATTAAATGGAGCATGCATGGCTTTTAATATTTTAACTAGATTAGAAATGAACCCAAAAGATATTGCTCTAATAATTGCTGCAATTGGTAATCATGATGAATCAGCAGCGTTTCCTGTTAATTCTATTGCAGCAGCCTTAATTTTAGCAGATAAATCTGATGTTAGAAGAACTAGAGTAAGAAATCAAGAAACACATGAAGAAAATATTCATGACCGTGTAAATTATGCAGTAGTTGATTCTTCTTTAACACTAGACAAATTAGAAAGATCAGTTACATTAAATTTAACTATCGATACCGAAATCACTCAAATCATGGATTATTTTGAAATATTTTTAACAAGAATGAATTTATGTAAATTAGCCGCTAAAAAACTACAAGCTTCATTTAAATTAATTATAAATGGTCTTGAACTTATTTAAATATAATCCCTTTTAATTTAATACAAGTATCATTTGCACCTTTAATATTTTTAACATAAAATTTTTTAAATATCTTCTACTTCTATAAAAGAAATTGTAACATCTTTATACATTCTAATAATTAAAAATGTAAAATATATAATTATGCTTTTAAATAAATATATATAAACTAAAAGAACTGTTTTTAACTATTCATTGTCATCAACAGTTCTTTAATGATTTTATTTAATACTAACAGAAAATTTTACAGTTTTATATGATGAGTTAAATTCTTGTCTTACTTTTGTTATCTTAATAATAATAGTATATGTTCCAGCCGCATTTACAGTAACATCATTTAAATTATTGGTCATTTTTTCACCATTTGCCATGTTATAAAATTCAAATGAAGTATTTGCATTATAACCACCATCATAACTAAAATTTAAATGGAAAGTTTTTGCGCTATCAACAGTAGCAGTGAATTCAAGATACATTGATTTGTTTTGTTCCAATGTCACATCTAAGGAATTTGTTGTATTTGAACCTTCGCTAAATGTAAGCACTTCATAATCCACTTTTGTAAAGGTTGTGTTAATAAGTTTTGTTCCCGCAATTTCTTCTGTAATAAAACCTTCTATTGCAAATCTAATGTCTACTATTTCCCCTGCAAATGCAATCCCTGAGCATTGTTCCGAGCCATTACTACCATTATTAAGTTCAACATCAATAAGTTTCAAAGGAACATTGATTCCTTCACAAATCAAATAGTCACCAATTTGCAAGGTGCCATTTGTAACGGTGTATTTTTTGATAATTACATACGGTGAGGCAACAAAGTCTATCCAACTAACATGGTACTCAGCAGATTGATTAGTTCCAGTAACAACTGGTTCTACATCTTCATAAATAATAATGCCAACACTGTTTTGTGCTTTATTCATATATGTAGGAATTGGTTTATAATTAGTATTATCAAATTGTAATCCTTCAAATTTTTCATTTGTTTTTATAATTTTATATCTACCTTGATTTTTATATTGTTCACCATAAGCACGAAGTGTAAGATTAATTTTTGCTGATGTTTTAGGATCAATGGTTTCATATGTTTTTAAATCTATATAATTTCCATCAGAATTCTTTTTAACTAATTTAAAAAAAGAATTAACTGGTACTTCAATTTGATTAATTTCATATTCACTTTTTGCAACTTCACCTTTAAGATAAACACCATTCCCTTTACAAAAAATTCTTACATCATATATCCCAGCATTGACTGGAACATTTGTAGTATAATTATCTTTAGAATCTTTTAGTTTATATTGTATTTCGCATAAAGATTTTATAGATTCATCTACAATATATTCATCAGAACTAATAGGTTGAGCTTTACCATTATAAGTTCTTGTATTAATTGTTTTAAAAGATCCTTTTTCTGATAATGTCCTAACATAGCCACAATCATTACAATCAACATCAGAATCATTTGTAAATGTATGATTAAGTCCCTTTTTTTCAATAATAACATGTTTTTCTACATCACAATTACTAACTTTTTTATGTGTAAATTCATTTTCTTTTATAAATTTCCAAGTATGATTTTCTTCATTTCTTTTTAATAATTCATGTTGACTACATTCAGTTTCTTCCCAATGTTTTTCATCATTATAATTCCATTTCCAAGAATGAATATTCGCTTCTGACCCCTCAATTGTTCTTTCTGTTTCATAATTACATACAGAACAAACACCTTTTTCTACTTTATCTTTATGAACTCCAGCAGGAGTTTTTTCACTCCAATTAAAAGTGTGATTACTAACGTCTTTCTTTTCTCCACATGATGAATCTTTACATGTATGCCAATGTTGTGTTTCGTCATGATTCCAAACATCAGAATAATCATGAACATGAGTAGATGGTGTTTGACTTGTATTATTTTTATTATCACAACTTATAAGAGAACAAGTTAATAATAAAACAAACATCACAGCTATAGTGGATGATTTTTTCTTATACATATTATTATGCACTATTAATATTTTAATTCCCAATAGTACATTAACCTCCTTTAAGAAAGGGAAAAAATATTTATTTGTCGACAATAGATAAAATATGTTCTAATTTCATAATTCCAGTTATACCTGTAATAATTAACTTGGTTCTATCACTAGAAATAGTTGTTGTAGTGCCTTTAAATAAACCATAAGTATGTGCTGGAATTCCTGCTTTCATATCTTCTTCAGAATCAAAAAATATTATTGAATTTCCATTAATTTTATAAAATACAGTACATGAATTCATTTCAACTTCACCTTTAAATTCTACACCAAATACAGCAGTTGCTTTTTCTTGTGTATTATCAAATGTAAACTTAATAGTAGTAGAATCGTTCATCTTTTGGTATTCTTCTTCAGTAATTCCCATTTCATTAAGAAATTCATTTTTTTCTTCATCTGTTCCATTCCATGTAATTATAGAAGATGTGTGATTATATGTTTTTCCTTTAATATTTTCAATGCCCCACTTTGCATAAAGAGTAAAAACTCTTGCAGGCATATAAGAAAATTCAAATTGTTTATCATTTAAAGTTTTTCCACCATCACTACTTTCAAACCAACCAACAAAAATATAATTTTCTTTTGTTGGATTGTTTGGAGCATCAATTTTTGCTCCTGCTTCAACAGTAATGCTTTTCACTTCACTTCCACCTCTACTATCAAAAGTAATGGTATAAGTTGTTTGTTCTTTTAATTTATCAATTGTTTCTGTTTTCTCTTTTAAACAAGTTGTACAAACATATTTCATAGTACCAGTTTCAGTTTTAGAAGGTTCTTTAATAACTTTACCATTATCCCACATATGTTTTTCTTTTTTAGATGTATCATTATGGCCTTCAATTTGGCAAACATGCCAATGATAATTTTCATCATTTTCCCACTTTATAGAGAAATCATGATTGTTTTGCCCACAGGAAATTAACAAAGGAAGGGCTAAAGATAAAATAATCTTTTTGTTTTTCATTTAAAATTGCTCCTTTTAAAATCATGAATATTTTAACAACAAGATCTTAATATAAGGAAGTGCCATTTGACACCCCCCTTTTATCGTTTTTAAATAGATAAATTTTAGTAATAATTAGCAATTTGAAATGAAATAACAATCATGTTAAACTAAAAATAAGGAGTTTAACAAATGCGAATTGCAATCAACAAAAAAAGAATCAGTGGTTATTCCATATGCTTATTTTTCTTTTTTCTTGCTGGTTTTTTTCAAATGATAGATGATTTACTTCCCGACTTTTGGCATGTATTATTTTCACTTTTAGCTCACGTAATTCTTTTGTCTCTTGTTGTTTTTTGGGGTGTTTCTATAATTCATAGAATTATACGCAAAGATTTAAGATTATATTTATTAATTATTGCAATTTTTATATTATTTTTTCTTGTTGTAAGAATGATTAAATATGGATTAACTAGAAATGATGATATCTTAAATCGCTATCTATGGTATTCTTATTATGTTTCGCAATGTTTAATTCCACCAACCTTATTACTAGCTTCATTATCAATAGAAACAAAAGATGGAAAGCCTTTAAAAAAAACATGGTTTTTAATTTTTATACCTGCAATTATTTTATTATCATTAATATATACAAATGATTTACACCAATTAGCGTTTATATTTGAATATAGTGAGAATGATTTTTCGTATAAACATGGTATAGTTTTTTATTTAGCTATAATTTGGGAAATATTAATAACAATAATAAGTATAATTATAATGATAATTAAATGCCAAGTATCTGCTTGTAGAAAAAAAATATGGATTCCTATATTTACTTTTTTAGGTTGTGTTTTTATTTCTACAATTTGTTTTTTAGTAAATATATCATCATTTAAAATACCTGAATTATTATGTTTTAGCTGTATCTTGATAATTGAAAGCTGTATTGATATCGGTTTAATTCCTTCAAACATTAATTATGAAAAATATTTTTATCATTCAATGTGTTCTGCATTTATTACAGATGAAAATTTACAAGTTATTTATCGTTCTAAATCATCATTATCTTTAGATAAAGAGCAACTAAAAGCCGCTATCAAATCTCCAATTATGGTTAATAAAAACACTAGATTTTATGGAACAAAAATTCACGGTGGATATACTTTTAGGAGTGAAGATTTATCATTAATCAATGAAATAAATATTGGATTACAAGAAGCCAAACAACAAATCAAAGAAGAAAATGATATTATTGAAGCCGAAAATGAAATGAAAAAGCAAAGTGCCAAAATTGATGAACCAAAAAAATTATATGCAAAAGTTGAAACATATACTAAAGATGAAATTAACAAATTAAACAATTTATTACTACTTAAAACTATTAATGAAGAAGACTTTATTAACAAAATGCGTTTTGCTTGTGTTTTAGCCGCGTATATTAAAAGACGTAGTAATTTAATTTTATTATCTAAAAAAGATCAATTAATGGATGTTGATGAATTAGCACTATCTATTAATGAATCTATATCTTATTTATCTTTAACTAATATAGAATGCTTTTTAGATTGTAAACTAAAAGGTAAAATAAATAGTGATATACTAGGTACAATTTATGATTTTTTTGAAATGTGTGTCGTTATTGACCCATATTTACAAGCATCTTTTTTAGTACATCTTTTTCAAAAAGAAAAAAATATAATTATTAGAATAGAAAGTGATATAGAAAAAAAGTATCTACCATTAATAACTAATAAATTAATTAAAAAATTTTCATCTAATGTAGCAATTCAACATGATGAAATAACAACTTATTTTAGCTTGTTTTTACCATCAAAAGGAATATTATGAAATTTATAGACGCTCCAACACTTGCTCAACAAATAATAATAATTTTATCTATTTTAGCATTAGTTTTTTCAATAATTGATATATTTATTACTTTAAGATTTTGTAAAAAAAGATGGTTTAAAATATTAACAATTATATCTTTTATATCATCATTTATTTTTATTTTTTTAACGATGAGAGTAAGTTATTTATATAGAACAAAACAACATGTTTTTTATTTATCATTAAAAGTAATTCAAGCACCTTTTTGGTTAATCACTTCTTTATCTATTATGTTATTTTTATTAAGCATAATATTACTTATTTATGCTTTTAAATGGGGAAATCAAACCATTTCTCCTATTTCTATAAAAGAAAGTGTAGAAACCATTTTAAAAGGAATTTGTTTTTATGAAAAAAGTGGTCTAATTCATCTTTTCAATGAAGAAATGAATCATCTAAGTATCATTTTATGTGGAAATGCTTTGTTAAATGGAACAACTTTTTGGAATAATATCATAACAGGAAAATTAAATGAAGGATTTTATTTAATTCAAAATAAAGATGATGAAGCAATAATAAATTTTCTTAATACAGAAGTTTTTTCATTTAAAAGAATTAAACATAATATAGATGAAAAAGAAATTTATGAAATCATTGCCACTAATATAACTGAAGAATATAAATTAACTAAAGAATTAGAAATTCAATTAGAAAAATTAAAATTAATAAATCAAAGATTACTTTCTTATGGACAAAATATTGCAATTCTAACTAGAGAAAAAGAAATATTATCAGCAAAAATTCGTATTCATGATAATATTGGTAAATTACTTTTAATAACAAAAAGGAAACTTACTTCTAACTTAGATACCGAAGAACAAAACAAATTATTATCTTTTTGGAAAAATGAATTAGAAGCGTTAACAACTACTCAAAAAGATGAAAAGAAAAGCAATATACAAGTTATATTTGAAGCAGCAAGACTTATTGATATTAAAATTGAATTTTCAGGTGATTATCCACCAGAAAATTCATTATTAGAAAAAATATTAATTCACGCAATGCATGAATGTTTAACAAACACAGTTTCACATGCAAATGGTCATTTATTTAATGTTAAGATCGGAAGAGCGTCGTGTAGGGAAAGAGTGTAGATCTCGGTGGTCG
>CAJKZK010000011.1 GCA_905204225.1 uncultured Bacillota bacterium | reverse complement strand
GTAAATATAACCAAAAATAAAAATAATTATAATATAACTTTTGACAATAAAGAAAGTTTAATATTAGATGAAGAATTATTTACAGATTATTATTTTTATGTTGAGAAAGAAATAGAAATAGAAGAATTTAAAAAAATAAAAAAAGAAAGTAATTTAATAAAAGAAAAAAAATATCTTGTCAATCTATTATCTAAAAAAAGCTATTCTAAAAATGAAATAATATTTAAATTAAAAAATAAACAATTACTAGAAGAAGATATTAATTATTTAATAACATATTTAGAAAATCGTAATCTATTAAATGAAGAAAAATATTTTAATGAATATGTTGAGATCTTAAATTTGAAAAATTATGGTTATTATAAAATAAAAGAAAAAATAAATCAAAAAGGTTTTAAACAAAATTATGATTATAATAAAGAAATTGAACAAGATAAAATAAATAATATATTACCAACATTAATAAAAAAATATAGCAAAGTAAGCCAAAATAAAAAAATTATTATGATAAAAAATTATCTAATCAATAATGGGTTTAATTATGATTTAATAAATGAAATACTAATTAAAGTAGATATATCATCTTCAGATGAAGAAATATCAAATTTAAAAAGAGATTATAATATAATTTTGATTAAAAGCCAAAATAAACCAGAAAAAGATAGAACTAATTACATAATTAACAAATTAAAGATGAAAGGTTATAAATATAATGATATTATTATGATTGTAAACCACGGAGGTTTAATATGATAAATTATATAAACGAATTTAAAGAAGGAACTCATATAGAAACAGAATTGCTTTTAAATAATGTAACAAAAGGAGTATCTAATGCAGGTGCACCATATTTGTCATTATCTTTGCAAGATAAAACTGGCGGCATAGAAGCCAAAAAATGGGATGCTAGTGAAAATGATTTTAACATTTGTCAAATAGGCACAGTTATTAAAATTATAGGTGATGTAATTGAATATAGAGGTGCATTACAAATAAAAATAAATTCAATAGAAAAAGTTGATCAAGGAAAGATTGATTATACAAAATTTTGTATTCCATCACCAATTCCTCAAGAAGAACTTGTTAGAAAATTAAATATATATCTTAATTCAATAAAAAATGAAGATGCATTTAAAATTGTAAAATATATTGTTGATGCACATTATGATGCTTTTATTTCTTATCCTGCTGCTACAAAAAATCATCACGAATTTGCTTCAGGATTACTTTATCATACTGTATCAATGTGTGATATAGCAGAAATATTAACATCATATTATGATGGCGTAGATAGAGATATTCTTATATCTGGTATTATATTACATGATATTGGCAAAACAATTGAATTAAGCGGCCCTATAGCTACTAAATACACTTTAGAAGGAAAACTAATAGGACATATATCAATAATGCTTAGCGAAATAAGAAGCGCAAGTGAAAAACTAAATATTCATTCTGAAGTTCCTATTTTATTACAACATATGATCTTATCTCACCATGGAGAAAAAGAATTTGGATCTCCAGTTCCACCATTAACAAAAGAAGCATTTTTATTACATGTAATTGATGATTTAGATGCTAAAATGATCATGATAGATAAAGCTCTTGCAACAGTAGATAATGGTGAATTTACACAAAGAATTATGGCATTAGATGGAAGAGCATTCTATAAGCCTAAGAAATAAAAAAGAAGGTTAACCTTCTTTTTTATATTTAAATATTATTTTTGATTTCACTAGCAATAGCAGGTAAATTAAGCTTTTCAATGCCAGTTGGAGTAAATTCAATAGATATATTATCTTTATTATCATATCTTGGTATAACATGAATGTGAAAATGCATAACTGTTTGGCCTGCAGCTTCATTTGTATTTATTAAAATATTAACTCCATTAGCACCTAATGATGCAACTTCAGCTTGTGCAACTTTTTGAGCAGTTGATATTGCTTGTGAAAGCAAATCTTTTGGAACATACAATAAATTTTGAAAATGTTCCTTAGTGATTACTAGAGTATGACCTTTTGTTGTTTGAGATATATCTAAGAATGCTAAAATTTTATCATCTTCATATACTTTATAACAAGGAATTTCACCTTTAGCAATTTTACAAAATATACAATTACAATTCTCCATTAATTTAATTCTCCTTTAAGATAAATATATTATAGCATTTCTTTACATAAAAAAAGAGGAAATTTTTTCCTCTTTTTTAACATAATTAATCAAATATATCTAAATCTGGATATGTTTCTTTTAAATAATCGTAGAATTTTTGATCGCCAAATGTTAAATCATATTTATTTAAATAATGAGTAATTGCATCTGTTTGATTTGATGAAGTAGAACTTAATAATCTTGCAATTTCTAATGCATGTTTTTGTTTTTCTTCTTTTTCTGCAGCTGAATCATCATCTTTTTGACGTAATGCAGAAGTATTATAATAATTACCAATTAATACAATATAATAAGCATTACTTGAAGTGTCATAATATGCATATTTATTTAAATAATAATCAGGATCTGATTCACTTAAATTTGGTGTATATTTAGGAATTAAAATTTGAATTTCGTTTTGTTTGTTATTTGATGTTAATTTTGATGTTAATTTTGTAATATTATTACTAATATTAGAAGTGAAAATTCTATCTCTTAAATCTGATGGTAAATTACTTACACCACCTGATTTAACAACTAAACCATCATCAACTACGATATCTAATGCTTCTAATTCTCTATCTTTTAAAATTTTACCATGAGAAACTGGGTATGAATATGAACCAGTATAAGAAGAAACTAATTCATTATCTCTTTTTGTTGAATCTTTAATAAGATCGTATTCATTTTTGCTAGCGTTCCAAACACCAACTTTATTTATTTCTTCTTCAATAACATTTTCTCTTGTTGTAATTCCAGGATTATTAGTTAAGAATGTCTTTTCAGTTGAACCATCAGATAAATTAACACCTTTATAAATCTTAGCTAATGAATCTAAATCAAATGAAATTTCATTATTTATAAATGCTTCAAAATATGAATTAATAAGCATTGGAACAGAATCTTTATGTGTTGAAATAGTTTCTAATTTAATATATTTAACTTCTCTAGCATAAGCTCTACCTAAAGATAAATATTGATTTTCATAAAGATAAATAGAAGTTAATAATTCTTTTAATAAATCTGGATAAATACTTCTTTCAACATAATCAGAGTAATCTGCTTTGAATAAATTTTCATATTTTGAATCTGGAGTAATTAAATAATCTTCAACGAAAACATCACCTTTAATATTATATAATGAAGTTTTTAATTCATTAGCAAATTTTTCTTCTTGATATAAGCTCTCTTTTGAATAAGAACCAGATTTTACTTTGTCCATCATTGTTTTCTTAACTTTTTCAAGAATAATATCTTCTAATTCTTTTGATTTTCCAGTTAAACTTGCAGTTGATGGATTAACTAATTTTGCTTTTACTGTTTCTAAAACTTTATTAAATTCGTCTTCTGAAATATTGTAGAATTTAGAAATTTCTTTTTTAGCAGTGTTATTAATAATTTCTTTCATAATAGTACTATTTGATGTACCAGAAGAAACTAATTGATCATAAATGACTTCAAAATTATTATTATAAATGTTTTTATTGTCACCAATAGTTATTAAAGAATCATCATTAACAACTACATCTGGTTTTGCAAGAATATCATCACAAGCAAATAATGATAGAGCAACTAAAGATAAACTTAAAATTTTTGTAACTTTTTTCATTTTATCTTCCTCCTATTTTAAATATCCCTTTGGACCTGTATATCCATCTTCATTAGATACTTTTAATGCACTTTGTTGATCTTGTGCCTTTAATAATCTTATATAAGAAGTCCAAGATTCTTCATATGTTTCTTTTGCAGAATAAGCAGCTGAAGTTCTATTTGCATTTAAGTAAGATTCAATAATTGTATCGATTGATTTATCATTAATTTTACCAAAAGCTAATGTACCTTTTTCTTTTGCTTCTTTTAATGCTTGTTCATAAATTCTATAAGACATATATGAATCAAAACCTTTAACATCTTTTTCAATAACATCAGCACGTTTTTCGTAAATTAATTCACTTGTAGAATCAATAAAATTAACATAAGAATTAGTGACTTTATTTTCTCTTGCTTTAATATCATAATAACTTTCTAATTCTGCTAATAAATCGCTTGTTCCTGTTTTTACAAAAGGAGATTTTTGAATAATAATAAAGTGAATACCTTGATATCCAGAATCACCACTACCCGAACCAGCTCTTGTAACTAATATTGGGCGACCAGCTTCATCACATAAAATTTTATCTGCTTCAGAATTTGATTTTGATAAACCAGCGATTGTTCTAAATCTATTACCTGTTCCAGTTGTTCCTTTAGTAATAACTCCTAAAGCATGATCATTTAATTCGTTATTGAAGAGAATATTACGAGGTAAATATTTGTCTTCTTTATATTCAGTTTTTAAACTATCAGTTGTTATAGAAGCATATTCTTTTAAAGTAGTGAAAACAGAATAATCAATTCTATGAAGTTTGTTCTTTAAATATTCTTTATCAACTTCATTTGGAATTAATGAAGAACCTTCATAATCAGTATTACCAATTTTTCTAGTAGCTTGACGTTCATTATAAGCTGTAACATTAGCAGTTGCTTCGGTATTATATAATGAATCATATTGATAAATTGCATATTTGAATTCATTAACAAATGATGTTGTAGTAGACATGATACCAACACTATCATATCTTGGTCCACCATTAGTATCATCTTCTACTGAATAATCATCAGAATAAGAACTTGCAATAGTATTAAATGATTGTTTATCATTAGCTAATGCAATGACAATATTTGCAACTTTAGTAGCAGCATCTTTATCAATAGTACCTTCATATAAACTATCACCACTATTTGTTTTAGCTAAAATATGACGAATGTGATATGGCGCATAATAATTAATATATTCTGCTAATAATGCTGAATTTTTATTGTTTTCATAAAATTTATCTTCATATGCAGTTTTCTTTTCTGCTAAAGTATAAACTTCCTCGAGTTCAGCTAAATCTTCAACACCTTCACTTTCTAATTTTTTAGATTGTTCAGTTGCTTTTGATGTACCATTTTCATTAGCAGCACTTTCAACTGATTGTAAGAATTGATCCATCTTTGTGTTGACATTTGATTTAATGTTTTCTGTTATTGGTTGAACTACATTGATAAGAACATCATAAATTGCGTTGTAATATTGAGATGCTCCAGTTGAAGTAGATGAATAATTTTCAAATAAATCATTTGCAGTGTAGTTTTGGTCTCCTATTTTTACAATGATTTGTTCGCCATTATCACCTTTTTGTTGATTGACATCGCCGCAACCAGCTAAAGTTAATAATCCGATCATTGATAAGAGAAGTAATTGCTTTTTCATAATCGAAAAATCCTCCCTGTTTTTTAATATAGCGTATTAATAATACTTGATTAGCTTTTTGATTTCAATATTTAATTAACATTTTGAATAACTTTAGTTATTACATGCGCGTGCATGTACATTTCTACAACCATATTTTGCACCATTTGGGCTCAAAGTATAAAATAACAAATAAATAATAACCAAAATTATAAAACTACATAATATATATTGAAAACAAAGGAGGGGGATTATGAATCCATCAGTAAGTAATACAGGCGGAAGAAACTTCTTTGCATATATACTCATTTTGTTTATCTTGATTGCAATCATTGGCTGCTATTGCCAATGTTAAAGGAGGTGCGTTTTGATGAATACAGGTAGTACATTTGCAATTATCTTAGTATTGTTTATTTTACTTGTCATCGTTGGATGCGGTGGCTGGTTTACATCTTGCGGTTTCTAAGATTTAAATAAATATAAAAGGGAGATATGAAAATATCTTCTTTTTTAATTAATAAAAATCAAAATAATTGTACTTAGATTATTATTGTAGTAGAATAATAAGGCTTAGGAGATTATAAAAAATGAAAGAATTAATTATCAAAAATCTTCATGCAAGTGTTGAAGGTAAAGAAATATTAAAAGGTGTTAATTTAGAAATACATGATAAAGAAATGGTTGCATTACTTGGTCCAAATGGTCATGGTAAATCAACGCTTCTTGCAGTAATTATGGGCAATCCAAAATATCAAGTAACTGAAGGCTCAATTACTTTAGATGGTGAAGATATATTAAAAATGAAAGTTGATGAAAGAGCAAAAAAAGGCTTATTTTTAGCAATGCAATATCCAAGTGAAGTACCTGGAGTAGTAAATGCTGAATTTTTAAAAGCTGCTATTAATGCTAGAAGAGATAATCCAATAAAAATATTTGAGTTTTATCGTGAATTAGAAAAAGCATCACAAAAAGTTAATATCTCAATGGATATGGCAAATAGATTTCTAAACGAAGGATTTTCAGGTGGAGAAAAAAAACGTAATGAAATATTACAAATGTTATTGTTAAAACCTGATTTAGCTATGCTTGATGAAATTGATTCTGGATTAGATGTTGATGCAATTAACGTTGTTGCTAATGCTATTAATGAATTAGAATCAACAGATATGTCATTTTTAGTAATATCCCATTATGCTAGACTTTATCAATTAATTCATCCTACAAGAGCGGCAATAATGATTAATGGTAAAATTGTTCTTGAAGGCGATAATTCTTTAATTGAGAGAATTGATGAAGAAGGATATGAATGGCTTAGAAAAGAATATGGTATTAAAATAAGCAAAGATGAAACAGAAATGAATACTGTATCAATTGGCGCATGTGCTGTAAAAAATGTTTTAAAATAGGAAGTAATTATTATGAATTTACAATTTGAAGGAATTAATAAATTTAAAATTCAAGACCATATAGTCATAATAAACAAAAATCAAATTGGCAAAATAATAATATCTTGGGATAAAATTGGTGAAACAGATATTTGTATTGAAATACAAGAAAATTGCAATATAGAAATACTTGAATTAGAAGAAAAAAATAATTCAAAAATTCGATATCAAATAGGAAACAATTCTCAAGTTTTATATAATCTATTTACTCGAAAACAAGCTTATAATGCTTTTAGAAAATTTGATTTAAAAGAAAATGCAAAATTGGTTGCAGGTTGTGCTGATTTTTCTAATGGTGAAAAAACTTTTGAAGCTGAAATTAATCTCAATGAAATAAATTCTTCTGTTGATTGGCATTTAGCAAGTTTAGCACAAAAAAATGATAAAAAAATTTTTAAAATAAATATACTTCATAATGTAGGTTTTACAACTGCAAATATGGAAAATTATGGTGTTTGTAAAAATGAGTCAGATTTAGAATTTTTAGGTGATGCAATAATTAAAAAAGGCTCAAAAAAGGCTAGTACAAAACAAAGTGCAAAAATTGTTTTATTTGATAAAACTTGCCATGCTAAAGCAAGCCCTAAATTATGTATATACGAAAATGATGTAGAAGCAAGCCATGGAGCAAGTGAAGGTCAAATAAATCCAGATCACGTATATTATCTTATGAGTAGAGGCTTAAGTGAAAATGAAGCAAAAAAACTTATTACATTAGGATATTTAAATCCAATTATAAAATATTTCAATGATGAAAATATAAAAAATCAAATTATAAATAACATTACTAAGGAGATCTAATTATGCTTGATGTTGAAAAAATAAGATTAGATTTCCCTATGTTACAAGGCAAATTAATGCAAAATAAACCATTAATTTATTTTGATAATGGAGCAACAACATTAAAACCTCAATGCGTAATTGATGCAATAGAAGATTATTATAAAAATTATTGTGCTAATGCACATAGAGGTGATTATGATATTGCTCATAAAGTTGATGAAACTTATGATAATGTAAGAAAAAAAGTTGCTAAATTTATAAATGCTAATACCAATGAAATAGTTTTTACTTCAGGAACAACCATGTCACTAAATATGATAGCGCATGGCTTAAAAAACATAACTGAAGATGATGAAATATTAATAACAGAAGCAGAACATGCTTCAAATGTTTTACCTTGGTTTAAATTAAGTGAAAAAACTCATTGCAAAATAAAATATATAGAATTGACAGATGAAGGAAGATTGACTGTTGAAAACTTAAAAAAAGCTTTAACACTTCATACTAAAATAGTTTCTTTAGCTCAAATTACTAATGTTTTAGGCTTTGAATTCGATGTCAAGACATTTTCTCAAATAATTCACGAAAACGGATCATTATTTATTCTTGATGGAGCACAATCTGTACCTCACATGAAAGTAGATGTAAAAGATTTAGATGTGGATTTTTTAGCTTTTTCTGGTCATAAAATGTGTGGACCAACAGGAGTAGGAGTCCTTTATGGTAAATATGAATTATTAGATGAATTAGATCCTGTTTTAACTGGTGGTGGTATGAACACAAAATTTGATACATGTGGTAATATTGGCTATTTAGAACCTCCTTTAAAATTTGAAGCAGGTACACAAAATATTGCTGGTGTTATCGGCCTAGGTGCTGCCATTGATTATTTAAACAACATTGGAATGGATAATATTCATTCTTATGAAAAAGAACTTCATGATTATGCAATAAAAAAATTAAAAGAATTAGATAACATTATATTGTATAATCCTAATGCTGATTCAGGAATTATTACTTTTAATGTAAAAAATGTATTTGCTCAAGATACTGCATCATTATTTAATAGTTATGGTATTGCACTAAGATCTGGTCAACATTGCGCAAAAATTTTGTTACATAAATTAAATACTGAAGCTACAGTTAGAGCCTCATTATATTTTTATAACACATTTGAAGAAATTGATGCTTTTATTGAAGCATGTAAGAAAGGTGGAGATTTTTTAGATGCCTATTTCAATTAACCAAGAAATGATGAGAGAAATCATTATGGATCATTATACAAATCCAAGAAATTTTCGTGAAGAATTAGATCCTGCTTATAAAACTGTTTATATGGATTCAACTTCATGTATAGATAAAATATATGTTCAAGCAAAAATTGAAAACAATATATTAGTTGATGTATGTTGGCATGGAATTGGATGTGCAATTTCAAAAGCATCAACATCAATCATGAGTGAATTATTAAAAGGAAAAACAATTGAACAAGCTAATGAAATTATAAAAAATTATTTAGCAATGATTCATGAAGAAGAATATGATGCTTCAATTCTTGATGAAGCAATTGTTTTTATGAATACATCTAGACAAGCTGCTAGAATTAAATGTGCAACTATTGGCTGGAATGGTATGAATAAAATATTAGAAGGAAAAAATTAATATGGAAGAAAACGATTATAAATATGGCTTTAAAAATAAAGATGTTTCTATATTAAAAACTGATAAAGGATTATCAGAAGCAGTTGTTAGAGAAATTTCAAAATTAAAACAAGAACCAGAATGGATGCTTGAATTCCGATTAAAATCATTAAAATACTTTTTAGAATCACCATTACCAAAATTTGGACCAGATTTATCTAAAATAGATTTTGATTCATTTACTTATTTTATAAGACCAACTGCAAAAGTTGAAAAAGATTGGAATGATGTTCCTGAAACTATTAAAAATACTTTCCAAAAATTAGGAATTCCAGAAGCAGAACAAAAATATTTGGCAGGTGTTTCTACTCAATATGAATCAGAAGTAGTGTATCACAATATGCTAAAGGAAGTTGAAGAAAAAGGAGTTATTTTTCTAGATACAGACACTGCTTTAAAACAATATCCTGAATTATTTAAAAAATATTTTAACACAGTTGTTAATTATAGAGATAATAAATTTTCAGCTTTAAATGGCGCTGTTTGGTCAGGAGGATCATTTATTTATGTTCCTAAAGGTGTAAAACTTGAAAAACCATTACAATCATATTTTAGAATTAATAATGAAAAAATGGGACAATTCGAAAGAACATTAATTATTGTTGATGAAGGTGCAGATGTTCATTATGTAGAAGGTTGCACTGCTCCAATATATTCAATGGAATCTTTACATGCTGCTGTTGTGGAAATAATTATTGAAAAAGGTGCCAGATGCCGATATTCAACCATTCAAAACTGGTCTGATAATATTATTAATTTAGTTACTAAAAGAGCTTATGTTCATGAAGGTGGATTAATGGAATGGATTGATGGTAATATTGGTTCTCAAACTAATATGAAATATCCATGTTGTATTTTAGCAGGTGATGGAGCCAAAGGAACATGTATATCTATTGCTGTAGCTGATAAAAATCAATATCAAGATGCAGGTGCAAAAATGATACATTTAGCAGATAATACAACATCCACTATTATTTCTAAATCAATTGTAAAACATGGTGGTGTAGCTAATTATCGTGGAAGGGTCTTTATTGGACCAAATGCTAATAATTCTAAATCTCATGTTGAGTGTGATACTCTTATTTTAGATGATTATTCTGCTTCTGATACAATTCCTAGTAATGAAGTTAATAACAATACTTCATTTCTTGAACATGAAGCAACAGTATCAAAAATTAATGAAGAACAATTATTTTATTTGATGAGTAGAGGCTTATCTGAAAAAGATGCAACTCAAATGATTATCATGGGTTTTATAGAACCATTTTCTAAAGAATTACCTATGGAATATGCTGTTGAATTAAATAGACTTATTAAAATGGATATGGAAGGAAGCATTGGTTAATATGAATTACGATTATGATATTATCGTTGTAGGAGGTGGACATGCTGGAATGGAAGCAGCTATGGCAGCTGCTCATATGGGAATGAAAACATGTTTAATAACTCTTAATTTTAATAAAATGTCAAACATGCCATGTAATCCATCTATTGGTGGATCTGCTAAAGGCATAGTTGTTAGAGAAATAGATGCATTAGGTGGCATGATGGGTAAAGGTGCTGATAAAGGAGCTTTACAAATAAAAATGCTAAATACTGGTAAAGGTCCTGGTGTTCAATGCTTAAGAGCGCAAGAAGATAAATTGGATTACCCTAAAATAATGCAAGAATATGCTTTCCATACTGAAAATCTAACTTTATTAGAAGGTATGGTAAATGATATCTTACATGATGAAAATAAAGTATTTGGAGTAAAAGTAGATAATAAAGATTTAACATCTAAAGCCGTAGTTTTAACTACTGGAACATATATGGAAGCTAGAGTTTTAGTAGGACATCAAGCATATGATAAAGGACCAGATGGTGAAAAATCTACTCATGGTTTATCACCTAAATTACAAGAAATGGGTATTAAAATTTTAAGATTAAAAACAGGTACTCCTCAAAGAATTAAATCTTCTTCAATTGATTATGATAAATTGATTCCTCAATATGGTATGGAAGGAAATTTATGTTTTTCTTATAACAATAAAGAATCAATACCATTAAATAAACAAATAAAATGTTATTTAACTTATACAAATGCTAAAACACATCAAATTATTAAAGATAATCTATTATCTTCAGCAATGTATGGAGGAATAGTTACAGGTGTTGGCCCAAGATATTGCCCATCAATTGAAGATAAAATTGTAAGATTTGCTGATAAAGAAAGACATCAATTATTTTTAGAACCAGAATCAATACATACTGATTCAATATATTTACAAGGATTTTCAACTTCAATGCCAGAAGACATCCAATTACAAATGGTGCATTCACTTAATGGCCTTGAACATGCTGAAATATTAAAATATGCGTATGCAATAGAATATGACGCTATTTATCCAACACAATTTGATGCAACATTAATGGTAAAAAAATGGCCTGGCCTTTATTGTGGTGGACAAATATGTGGTACATCAGGTTATGAAGAAGCAGCTGGATTAGGCTTAATGGCAGGAATTAACGCAGCTTTAAGAATTAAAAATGAAGAACCACTTATTTTAAGAAGAGATGAATCTTATATAGGGGTAATGATTGATGATTTAATAAATAAAGGAACTAAAGAACCATATAGATTACTTTCTTCAAGAGCAGAATTTAGATTATTAATTAGACATGATAATGCAGATATAAGATTAATGAAATATGGCTATAAAGTAGGATTAATCAGTGAAGAAAAATATCAACGCTTTTTAAATAAATGTAATTTAATTAAAGAAAATAAAGATATATTAGAAAAAACAATTCTATCTGGAAATAAAACAATGGTAGAAGAAATGGCTTTACTTGGTATTGATAATTTTAAAGGTGGAATAAGTGTTAGCAACTTATTAAAAAGACCTGGTATAACATTTGATATGATAAAAAAATACGCTCCAATTAAACAAGGACTTGATAAAACTGGTGAAGAACAATTAGAAATACTTGTTAAATATGAGGGCTATATTGAAAAAGAAAAAAAAGAAGCAAATAGATTATTGAAACTTGATGAAATGAAAATACCACCACATATAAATTATCATTTAGTTGGTGGCTTAGCACTAGAAGCAAGAAGTAAATTAAGTGAAGTTGAACCATTAACTATTGGTCAAGCTTCAAGAATTTCTGGAGTAAACCCTGCTGATATTGCACAACTTATTATTTACATAAAAAAGGTTAATTCACATGAATAAAGAAACTTTTTATAATAAATGTCTAGAAAATGGTTTATCATTATCATTAGATCAAATGAAACAATTTGATCAATATTATCATTTACTTTATGAAACTAACAAAGTCATAAATTTGACTGCTATTACTGAAGAAGAAGAAGTATATGAAAAACATTTTTATGATTCATTATTATTTTCTTTTTGCTTAGAATTAAATAATAAAACACTTGTAGATGTAGGGTCTGGAGCAGGTTTTCCTGGTTTAGTACTTGCTATTGGTTATCCATTATGTCAAATTACATTAGTTGAACCATTAACAAAAAGATGTACTTTCTTAAATAAAGTAATTAATGAATTAAAATTAAAAAATGTTAAAGTAATTAATGCTAGAGCAGAAGATTTATCTACTTATAGAGCTAAATTTGATTATGCTACTGCTAGAGCGGTTGCAAGATTAAATATCCTTTTAGAATTAATAATGCCTTTAATTAAAGTAAATGGTATATTTATTGCTTTAAAAGGAAAACAAGGTAATGAAGAAATTAAAGAAGCTAATAATGCTTTAAAAATATTAAATTCTGTAGTTATTAAAACTCAACAAATTAATTTAATTACTGATTTAGACAATAGAATTAATATTTTTATAAAACTGAATAAAGATGTTGATAAAAAATATCCTCGTAATTATTCAAAAATAAAAAATAAACCTTTATAAATGAATAAAATAATTAAAAACATCATCTAATTTAATGGTGATGTTTTTTTGAAACTATTTTTAAGTTTAATAATGCTTATTTCTACTGTTCAAGTAATTAATCCAAATGTAGAATATCAAAATTATGCATGCAAAAGTTATATATTAATAGATGGTTATAATGGTGATGTATTAGAAGGCAAAAATTTTCATGAAAAAAGATCAGTCGCATCAATATCTAAAATAATGACTGCTATTTTGGCCCTTGAAAGTAAAAAAATATTTTATACATTTAGCATAAAAAAAAGCAACTGTGACATTGAAGGAAGCTCCATCTATTTAAAAGAAAATGAACAATATCGCTTAATTGATTTAGTATATGGATTATTGTTAAGAAGCGGGAATGACGCTAGCTACGCAATAAGTGAAATTGTTGAAAAAAACACATCTTTATTTGTTGAAAAAATGAATAAAAAAGCTCAAGAATTACAAATGAAAAATACCATTTTTTCTAATCCTTGTGGACTTGATATATATGATGAAGGAAATATATCTACTGCATATGATATGGCTTTATTAATGAAATATTGTATGAATAATGAATTATTTAAAGAAATTATTTCAACTAAAGAATATCGATTTAATAATCATTTATATATTAATAAAAATAAATTATTAAAAAATTATAAATATTTAATAGGAGGAAAAACAGGATATACTAGTAAAGCTAAAAGAACTTTAATTACTGCTAGTGAAAAAAATCATCAATATTTAATTATGGTTAGTTTAGCATGTTCAAATGATTATGATTTTCATAAATCAATATATGAAACATATTTTAATAAATATAAATATATAATTTTTTTAAATAAAGGTAAAAATTATATTAATCAATACATATTCATAACTGATAAAATAATTGGTATGAGAATAAATAATAATATAGAAAAAGGTATTAAAAGATATTATTATAACCAGATAAATAATGAATTAACTATTTCATTTATTGATAAAAATAATACAGAATATTTAGGTGGCAAATATTCAAAAATATTAATTGTTAATAATTATTAATGTACAATTTAATTGATAAAAATTTATTTATTAAAATTATTTTTTCATGTATAATTTTCTTAATGGGAGAAAATTTATGAAAATATGTATTTGTATTGGCTCATCATGCCATCTAAAAGGAACGGAAAAAGTAATTGAAAGATTACAGCAACTAATTAAAGATAATAAATTAATTAATGAAGTAGAATTATGTGGTTCTTTTTGTTTAGGAAGATGTGCAGAAGGTGTGTCTATGTTAATTGATGAAGAACCAATACAAAATGTAAATATTAATAATATTGATGAAATTTTCTTAGAAAAAGTAATAAAAAAAATTAGAGGATAATAATTATGTTTTTAAAGTTTGATATAGATTCTTGTAAAGATTGTTATTCTTGTTTAAGACATTGTCCAGTCAAAGCAATTGATTTTACAAATAATAAAGCAGAAATAATTGAAAATCAATGTATATTATGTGGAGAGTGTGTTCATGTTTGTCCTCAAAATGCAAAAAAAGTATATTCTGATGTTGATAATGTTAAAAATTTAATTAAAGAAAATGATAAGGTTGCTTTAATAGTTGCCCCTTCATTTATTAGCAATTTTAATGTTGAAAATTTTCTTTCTTTTGCTGATAGCTGTAAAAAATTGGGATTTAAATATGTTGAAGAAGTGGCGTTAGGGGCTAAATATGTAACTAAAGAATATAAAAGATTATTAGATGAAGGGAAATATAAAGTTTTAATTTCTTCTTGTTGCCCTGCTAGTAATGATTTTTTAAGAATGTGTTATCCTAATGCAATTAAATATCTTGCTCCTGTAATAACACCAATGATTGCTACTGCTAGAATATTAAAACAAAAATATAATGAAGAATTAAAAATTGTTTTTGTTGGACCATGTATTGCTAAAAAGAAAGAAGCATTAAATTATCCTGAAGTTGAATATGCTTTAACTTTTGAAGAACTACAAACAATGTTCGATGAAAAAAATATTATTTTTGAGCAAAAAGAAAGTAATAATCATGAAACAAATTTAGCAAGATTTTATCCAATTAATAGAGGTATAATTAAATCATTTGGTGATACTTTACCAGCTAATTATGATTCATTATCAATTGATGGGGATAATGAATTAAGACAAACATTAGAGAACATTGAAGAACTTGACCATGTTTTTATTGAAATGAATATGTGTGAAGGTGGCTGCATTAATGGTCCTTGTAAAATAAGTAATTATTCACCAATAAAAGCAAATGCTGTTTTAAGATCATATGTAAAGAAAAATATTGATAAAAATCATGATGAAGATAATTATAATATAGATTTAAATTGTAAATTTGATCCAATCGTTACAAATAAAAAAATACCAACTGAAGAAGAAATAAGAAAAATATTAGAAAGAATTTTTAAATTTAAAAAAGAAGATGAAATAAATTGTGGAGCTTGTGGGTATCCAACATGTAGAGAAAAAGCTATTGCAGTATTTAATGGTACTGCAGATCCAGAATTTTGTATGCCTTATTTAAAAAATAAAGCAGAATCTATTTCTAATGAAATTATAGAACATACACCTAATGGTATAATTTGTGTTAATCAAAAAGGATATATTTTAGATATTAATTCGCGTGCAGTTGAATATTTAAATGTGGGAAACGATGTTGTAGGCAAATATTATCAAGATGTATTTGATTTACCAGAATTGTTAGTAGCGTTAGATGAAGAAAAAAATATTAATTCTGTAATAGTGTATGAAGACAAAAAGAACATGTATTTTGATGTTTCAATTACTTATGTTAAAGATCAAAAAATGGCTTTTGCTATTTATAAAGATGTCACATTAGAAACACTAAATGATGAAAAAATGAAAACTTTACGTCAAGAAATGATTTCAGTAACTGATGAAGTTATTAATCAACAAATGGCAGCTGTTCAAGAAATTGCTTCATTACTTGGTGAATCAACTGCTAAAGCTAAAATCGCCTTAATTAATTTTAAAAACACATTAAAGGAAGACAAATAAAATGACATATTTTATTGATGATGGATATGTTTCTTTAAATCATGTAAATGAAGAATTATGTGGAGATAAAGTAGAAATTGTAAGAAACGAATTAGGAACTACAATTGTTTTAGCTGATGGACTTGGTTCTGGAGTTAAAGCTAATATTTTAGCTACATTAACTTCTAAATTGTTAGGCTTAATGATTGCTAATGGGGCTAATATTGAAGAATGTGTATCTTCAGTTATTGCTACATTACCTGTTTGCAGTGTAAGAAAAGTTGCATATGCTACTTTTACTGTGGTTCATATTGATAAAAATGGCTTAGGATATGTTTTTGAATTTGATAATCCACCATTAATTTATATTCGTAATAAAAAAAGAATTATGTTAGATAGAATTAAAAAAAATATTATGAATAAGGACGTTTATTATTCTACTATTCAAGCTCAAAAAAATGATTTTATGATATTTTGTTCTGATGGTGCTCCCCATGCTGGAATTGGTAAAACCATGAATTTAGGTTGGTCTATTGACGATATAGGACAATATATTATAGATAATTATAACGTCAACATGTCCGCTAGAGAAGTTGCAGCATTAGTAGGTGAATCATGTAATTCTTTATATATGGGAGAACCTGGTGATGATACCACTATCGCAGCTATAAAAATATGTGAACCAGTAATAGTAAATTTACTTGTAGGACCTCCAATGGATAAACAAGAAGATAATATTGTAGCCAAAAATTTTATGTCAAAAGAAGGAATTAAAATAGTATGTGGTGGTACTACATCAAAAATAATTGCTAGATATCTAAAAAAAGAAGTAAAAACTACTTTAAATTATTTTACTCCAGAAGTACCTCCTATTGGCATGATTGATGGAATAGATTTAGTTACAGAAGGTGTTATTACTTTAGGAAAAACTTTAGATATTTCAAAAAAATATATAGATATTAAAGATGTTGATTCAAAAAGCTTATCTAATAAAGATGGTGCATCTTTAATTGCTAATTTTTTATTAAAAAAAGCAAGTCATGTTAATCTTTTTGTAGGTACTTCTATTAATGCAGCACATAAAGATTTACCAATAGATATTGCTATGAAATTAAAAATTGTAGAAAATATTAAATCTATTCTAGAATCTTGTGGGAAAATTGTTACTATTGAATATCATTAAATTAAACTAATTTATAAATCAACAAATAATAAAAATATGGCTAAAGTAAAGTACAACTTTATTTTAGCCAAAAAAAAGATGGTGAAGAAAAAGAAGTTGAAAGCGAAATAGATTTTATTATAATTGAAAACGGAATATTATATCCTATTGAAATTAAAATGAGTGGAAATCCTAAAGCTGATATGACTTCAGAATTTGATATATTAGATAAAGTTAAAGAATGTAAAAGAGGAATGGGTACTATTATTTGTATGTATGATAGAAAAATATATCTAAGAGATAACTTAGTTGTTTTACCTATTAATTATTTATGAATTGTATATATAACATAATAAAATAATATTTATAAAATATATTGATAAAAAAATATCAATATTTTTATTTTTAAGTTTTCAATGTAACTGATTTCAATTATAATAAGAAAGTATGTGTTGGAGGTCGGATTATATGAAAACAAACAAAGAAATGTTTGATGAACTAGAAGAATTTATTGCTTCAAAGAATTATGATAGTGCTGAATTGATTGCAATACTTCATCGTGCTCAAGCAATTTTTGGCTATTTACCTATGAATGTTCAAACTTTTATTGCTGATAAATTAAAGATTAACGTTTCAAAGGTTTATGGCGTTGTAACATTTTATTCATTCTTTACAATGGTACCTAAAGGTGAAAATGTTATTAATATTTGTTTAGGTACTGCTTGTTTTGTAAGAGGATCAGATAAAATTTTAACTAAAGTGGAAGAAATTTTAAAAATTAAAAATGGTGAAACAACCCCTGATGGTAAATTTTCTTTAACTACACTTAGATGTGTAGGTGCATGTGGATTAGCACCAGTTATGCAAATTAATGATAAAACTTATGGTAATATAACACCTGATGATGTGGAAAATATTTTATCACAATATTAAAAGATAAATAGGGAGAAGTCTATGTGTAAAAAAATTAATTCAAGAGAAGATTTATTAAACTTATATGAAAATGTAAAATGTTTGTTAGATTTAAGATATGTAGAAAGAGATGATTCTGAAAAATTTCATATTTCTGTTTGTGGAGGTACTGGTTGTACATCTTCATCATCTTTAGCTATTGTTGAAAAATTAAAATATTGGGCTAAAGAATGTAATGTTGAAGATAAAGTGGAAATATCTATTACAGGTTGTTTTGGTTTTTGTGAAAGAGGACCTATTGTTAAAATCTTTCCAGATCATACCTTTTATACAAAAGTAAAAGAAGAAGATGCAGAAAGAATTATTAAAGAACATATAATCGAACGTAAAATAATAGATGATTTATTATATAAAACAAGTGATGGAACAAGAGTTTCAAAACAAGATAATATAGAATTTTATTTAAAACAACATCGAATTGCTTTAAGAAATTGTGGATTAATTAATCCAGAAATTATAGCTGAAACAATTGCTGAAAGAGGATATCAAGCTTTAGCAAAAGCATTATTTGAAATGACTCCTGATCAAGTTATAGAAGAAGTTATTAAATCTGGATTAAGAGGTAGAGGCGGAGCAGGATTCCCTACTGGACAAAAATGGAAATTTGCTAAAGCATCTCAAAGTGATAAAAAATATATAATTTGTAATGCTGATGAAGGAGACCCAGGTGCATTTATGGATCGTTCTATTCTTGAAGGAGATCCTCATTCAGTTCTTGAATCTATGGCTATTGCTGGATATGCAATTGGTTCTGATGAAGGTGAAATATATATTAGAGCAGAATATCCTTTAGCTGTTCATCGTTTACAAATTGCCATTAAACAAGCTACAGAAATGGGATTATTAGGTGACCATATTATGGGTACGGATTTCTCATTCCATATTAATATTAAATATGGTGCAGGAGCATTTGTATGTGGAGAAGAAACAGCATTAATTCATTCTATTGAAGGCAATAGAGGCGAACCTACTTTAAAACCACCTTTCCCTGCAGTTAAAGGTTTATTTGGTAAACCTACCAATGTTAATAATGTTGAAACTTGGGCAAATATTCCAGTTATCATTTTAGATGGTGGAGAAAAATTTGCTTCTTTAGGTACTGAAAGAAGTAAAGGAACAAAAGTATTTGCTTTAGCTGGTAAAATTAATAATGTTGGATTAGTTGAAGTTCCTATGGGTACTACATTAAGAGATATTATTTATGATATCGGTGGTGGTATTAAAAATGGTAAAAAATTTAAAGCTGTTCAAACAGGTGGACCAAGTGGAGGTTGTTTAACTGAAAAAGATTTAGATACTCCAATTGATTATGATAATTTAGTTGAAAAAGGTTCTATGATGGGCAGTGGAGGTATGATTGTCCTTGATGAAGATGATTGTATGGTTAATATTGCTAAATTCTATCTAGAATTCACCGTTGAAGAATCATGTGGAAAATGTACTCCTTGTAGAATTGGTAATAAAAGAATGTTAGAAATTTTAACTCGTATTACTGATGGACTTGGTACAATGGAAGATTTAAAACAATTAGAAGAATTAGCTAATGTTATTAAAGAATCATCTTTATGTGCATTAGGTCAATCAGCACCTAATCCAGTTCTTTCAACTTTACATGGTTTTAAAGATGAATATATTGCTCATGTTAAAGAAAAACGTTGCCCAGCTGGCTCATGTAAAAATTTATTAAATTATGAAATTATTACTGCTAATTGTTTAGGTTGTGGAATGTGTGCAAGAAATTGTCCTGTTAGTGCAATTATTAAAACTGATAAATTTGGTAAAAATCCACGTCTTAATGCTTATGAAATTGATACAACTAAATGTATTAAATGTGGTACTTGCTTAACTAAATGTCCAGCTAAACCAAAAGCTATTGTAAGATAAGGAGGAAAAGAAAATGTTAGTTAATATTAAAATTAATGGAAAAAATTATGTTGAAGATTCCTCTTTAACTATTTTAAAAGCTTGTAAAAAAAATGGAATCCATATTCCTACATTATGTTATTTATTTCATGAAGAAAGTAATTTTGAACATAAACCTGCTTCTTGTAGGGTATGTGTAGTTGAAATTGAAGGAAGAAGAACTTTAGTTCCTGCATGTGCTACTATGATTAGTGAAGGTATGGTAATTAATACTAATAATAAAAAAGTAATTGAAGCTAGAAAAACTATTGTTGAACTTATTTTATCTAATCATCCTAATGACTGCTTATATTGTGCTAAAAATGGAAAATGTGAATTACAATCTTTAGCACAAGAACTTGGTATTAGACAAATAAGATTTGGTAATGTTTTATCACAAAAAGATACAGAAGTCGAAATGAGATGTTTACTTAAAAATGCAAGTAAATGTGTTTTATGTACTAGATGTATTGATGTTTGTGAAAATATTCAAGGTATTGGAGCAATTTCTAGTACAATGAGAGGATTTAATACTATTATTTCTTCACCAAATAAATGTGTTTCTTGTGGTCAATGTGTTCAAGTATGTCCAACTGGTGCTTTAATGCAAGTTAATGATACTGATAAAGTATTAGATGCAATTAATGATCCAAATAAATTTGTAATAGTTCAAACTGCTCCTGCATGTAGAGTTAGCTTAGGCGATGAATTTAATTTACCAGCAGGAACAGATGTTACTGGTAAAATGGTTGCTTCATTAAGAGCTATTGGATTTGATAAAGTATTTGACACTAATTTTGGTGCTGATTTAACTATTATGGAAGAAAGTAATGAATTAATTAATCGTCTTAAAGAAGGTAAAAATCTTCCTTTAATTACTTCATGCTGTCCTGGTTGGGTTAAATTTTTAGAATATAATTATCCTGAATTATTATCTTTACCATCTTCATGTAAATCTCCAATGGAAATGACAGGTGCTATTATTAAATCTTATTATGCTGAAAAAAATAATATTGATCCTAAAAATATTGTAGTAGTAGCGTTAATGCCATGTTTAGCTAAGAAAAGAGAAGCTCAAAGAGAAGAATTAAAAAATAATGAATTATTTAATACAGATTATGTTTTAACAGTTAAAGAATATGCTGATATGTTAATAAGACATGGTATAAATATTAATGATTTAGAAGATGAAAAATATGATTCTATTTTAGGTGAATCTACTGGTGCTGCTGATATTTTTGCTAATACTGGTGGAGTTATGGAAGCGGCTATTAGAACTGCTAGTAAATTATTAACTGGTGAAGTTAAAGATGTCAATTTTACTTCTGTTAGAGGCTTATCAGGTACTAGAATAGCAGAAGTTAATATAAATAATCAAATTCTTAAAGTATGTGTTGTATCAGGTTTAAATAACGCTAAAAAAGTATTAGATAAAGTTAAAAATAAAGAAGAAGAATTTGCTGCTATTGAAATTATGGCATGTCCAGGAGGATGTGTTAATGGTGGTGGACAACCAATAAGACTTGGTGAAGAACAAATAGATGTTATTAAAGCTCGTCAACAAGGTATATATAATATTGATAAAAATAAAATTAAACGTATTTCTTTAGATAATGAAGAAGTTCAAACTCTATATAAAGAATATTTAGAAAAACCAGGTTCACATAAAGCTCATGAATTATTACATACTTTTTATGTAGATCATAGTAAAATTTAAATTATTAAGCTGCTAAAATGCAGCTTTTTAAATGAATAATTTTTTATAAATTATAATATATTTTAGTATGAATAAAATATGGGTTATCATTAGTTTATTTTGTTTAATATATGGTTTAATTACAGGTAGATATGAAGATATTAGTAATTCTATTTTAGCTTTACCTTTGGAAGGGTTAAAATTAACTGTTACTTTAGTTTTTTCGGCTTGTTTTTGGAATGGTATAATGATGATTATGTATGATTCTGGTTTAATAGATTATATTTCTTTAGCGTTAAATCCCTTATTAAATTTAATTATGCCTTCTTTAAAAGATGAAACTGCAAAAAAATATATTTCAACTAATATTGCTGCGAATATGTTTGGTTTAGGTTTTGCGGCTACTCCAGCAGGATTAAACGCAATAAAAAGATTACAAGAAATATCTTTAGAAAAAGATAAAACAGTTGCTAGTGATGATATGGTAACATTTTTAATCTTAAATACTGCAGGAGTTACTTTAATTCCTACAACAGTTATAGCTATTAGACAAGCTTATGGAAGTGTTAATCCAACTGATTTTATGATTTATGGAATTATTGGTACATTATGTTCATGCATAGCAGGTTTAATCTTAGATAGAATTTATAGATATAAAAACAAAAAAATATAATAAGTTCATATTTCATAGATAAATTGTAAAAATAAAGATAAAATATAATTGTAATTTTAATATAAAGTAGGTGAATAGAAATGAATTTTATTTTAAAACAATATGATAAAAATTTATTATGGTTTGAATATAAAGAAGAAAACTTTACTAGAAAATGTCGTATTTTAAAAATAGATAATGATAATTCTTTTCTTTTACCAATAGGTTTAACTCTTAATGATGATGGTATTTTTGAATGGTTAAGAACAAGAATTATACCTAAAAATAGAGAATTTGTTGATCAAATATTATTGAGTATGGGCTTATCTAATAATGATGTAATAGGAATTATAAAAATA
>CAJKZK010000010.1 GCA_905204225.1 uncultured Bacillota bacterium | reverse complement strand
TTAAAAGAAGCTCAAGGACAAAAAAGAACAAAATTAATTAAAAGACTTGAAACAATTGAAGCTTTTAAAACATCAAAAAATAAACCAGAATGGATGGTTTTAGATGTTTTACCAGTTATTCCACCTGATTTAAGACCTATGTTGCCTCTTGATGGTGGTAGATTTGCTACAAGTGATTTAAATGATTTATATAGAAGAGTTATTAATCGTAATAATCGTTTAAAGAAATTAATTGATATTAATTCACCTGATGTTATCTTAATGAATGAAAAGAGAATGCTTCAAGAAGCTGTTGACTCTTTAATTGATAATGGACGTAAAGGTAAACCAGTTTTATCACAATCTGGTAAACCATATAAATCCTTATCTACATCATTAAAAGGTAAATCTGGTCGTTTTAGACAAAACTTATTAGGTAAACGTGTTGACTTCTCAGGTCGTTCAGTTATTGCTGTTGGTCCATCATTAAAGATGTATCAATGTGGTTTACCAATGGAAATGGCAGTTCAATTATTCCGTCCATTTATTGCATCAATTATGATTAAAGAAGAAATTGCTACTTCACATAAACAAGCAAATAAAATGATAGATCATTATGATGCAAAAGTTTTAGATGTTGCTGAAAGAGTTGTAGCAGAACACCCAGTTTTATTAAACCGTGCTCCTACATTACACCGTTTAGGTATTCAAGCATTTAGACCTATTATTGTTGCAGGTCACGCTATTAGATTACATCCATTAGTATGTACAGCTTTCAATGCTGACTTCGATGGTGACCAAATGGCAGTTCACGTTCCACTTTCACAAAAAGCTCAAGAAGAAGCAATTAATTTGATGTTAGCATCTAATAATATTTTAGGTCCTAAAGATGGTAAACCAATTGTTACTCCATCTCAAGATATGATCTTAGGTAATTATTATTTGACTCTTGAATCTGATGTTAAATTCTTCCAAGAAAAAGCTAATAAATTAAGAGCTATTGGTGATGAAGAAGAAGCAGAAAAATATGATTTATATGCTCAATGTGAAGGTAAAGTATTCTCATCAATCGATGAAATAATGCTTGCATATCAAACAAAACAAATTCATTTACATAACCGTATAGCAATTAAAGGTAGTTCATTACATAAATCAGGATTTACTGATGAAATGAATGATTCTTATATGATTACTACTGTTGGTAAAGTAATATTTAACCAAATCTTCCCTGATGATTTCCCATTCTTAAATATTGCTCCTACTGATAAACAAATTAAAAATTTATTAGGTGATCAAGATATTTTCTTTGTTCATAAAGGAACTAATATTAAAGAATATATTGCTTCATTACCATTAAGAAGACCTTTCATTAAGAAAGATATTACTGCTATTATTGATGAAGTATTCCATCGTTATCATAACCCAAGAACATCACAAATTCTTGATAAATTAAAAGATCAAGGATTTAGCTATTCAACAATTTCTGGTATTACAGTTTCAATTGATGATGTTGCTTTAGTTCAAGGAAAAGAAGAAATCTTAAAAGAAGGCGATGAAAAAGTAGAAAAAATCACAAGATTATATACTCGTGGTATTGTTACTGATAAAGAAAGACATGATAAAGTTATTAAAGTTTGGGAAAATGTTAAAGACCAAATTTCTAAGAAACTTGAAACACAATTATTACAAAATCCTCGTAACCCAATTTACATGATGAGTGATTCTGGTGCTCGTGGTAACATGTCTAACTTCTTACAATTATCTGGTCTTCGTGGTTTAATGTCTAACCCATCTGGTGAAACTATTGAATTACCAATTAAATCATGTTTCCGTGAAGGTTTAACTGTTTCTGAATTCTTTATTGCTACTCATGGTGCTCGTAAAGGTGGTGCTGATACTGCATTAAAGACTGCTGACTCAGGATATTTAACAAGAAGATTAGTTGATGTCTCTCACGATGTTATTATTCGTGAAGAAGATTGTGGAACTGATCATGGTACATTTGTTGAAGAAGTAAGAGAACCTGGTCAAAAGAACGCTATTGTTCCATTATTTGATAGATTAGTTGGTCGTTTCTCATGCCATGATATTGTTGATCCAAATACAGGTGAAATTATTTGTCCAGAAAATACTTTAATGGATGAAGAAATTGCACATAAGATTGTTAATGCTGGTATTACAAGAGTAGAAATTAGATCATTATTTGGTTGTGAAACTAAAGATGGTGTATGTGTACATTGTTATGGTAGAAACATGGCTAGTGGTAATATTGCTAAAGTTGGTGATACAGTTGGTATTATGGCTGCTCAATCAATTGGTGAACCTGGTACTCAATTAACAATGCGTACATTCCATACTGGTGGTGTTGCTGGTTCTGATATCACTCAAGGTCTTCCAAGAGTTCAAGAATTATTTGAAGCAAGAAAACCAAAAGGTGAAGCAATTATTTCTGAAATTGCTGGTACAGTTAAATCAATTGATGTTGATGAAAAGAATAAATCAACTATTGTTGTTGCAAACGAACTCGAAGAAAAATCATATACAACAGTTATTGGAGCACATGTTATTGTTGCAGTTGGTGATAAAGTTATTAATGGCCAACCATTAACTTCAGGTGCAATTAATCCAAAGACATTATTAAATGTTGCTGATGTTTCAGCAGTTGAAAAATATATTGTTCAAGAAGTTCATAAAGTTTATCGTATTCAAGGTATTGATATTTCTGATAAACATATCGAAGTTATTGTTAAACAAATGTTAAGAAAGATTGTTGTTGTAGATTCTGGTGATACAGATTTATTACCTGGTACAAGAATCGAAATTAATCGTTTCACTGAAGCAAATGAAAAAGCTATTTTAGAAAATAAACGTCCTGCAGTTGGATATCCAAGAGTTTTAGGTATTACTAAAGCTGCTCTTGATACTGAATCATTCTTATCTTCAGCATCATTCCAAGAAACAACAAAAGTATTAACTGATGCTGCTATTAAAGGAAGTGTTGACCATCTCCATGGCTTAAAAGAAAATGTCATGATTGGTAAACTTATTCCTGCTGGTGAATCATTTGTTCATCCAGAAGTAGAAGAAGAAAAAGAAGAAAAAGAAGTCTTTAACGAAGAAGATAAAGATATTGTTTTACCAGAAACTGATTTAGAAGATGATAATATGATTAAATTCACAGATCTCTTCGATGATGATTCTGAAGAAGAAAATGAACCTTCTTTAGAAAATAAAGACGAATAATCTTTATAAAAATTAAAATTAAGAAGCAATGAAATATTTGCTTCTTTTTTATACAAAAAAATTAATCATGTTACCTAAAATTCAATATATTTGTAATAAATAAATAATTGTGTTAGTATAAAATTAGAAGTAGAAGTGATATTTTGATATAAGGAGGATATATAAAATGATAATTAATAAAAAAACTTCTAACAAATTAAAAATATTGTTATTAATGCTACCATTATTATCTTCATGTGGAACTTATGAATACAATTTTGTTTATACTAATTACAAAATACAATATAGAACATTGTCTAATGATGCAGAAAAAAGATATGATGATATTGAAAAAAATATTTATAATTCTTTAGGTGAAAAAATAGTAGATATACATAAAGATTTAATTAATTATAAAGGTAAAAAAGAAAATCAAAATGATTATTTTGGTAATGAATTTTGTAAAAATTATATATGTATATTAGAAGGAGAAATATCTAATTATGTTATATTTGGAGATAATGTAACATATTATACAATCGGCACTAAAGAAAAAATAACAGATCAATTTTATTTTGTAAAAGATATTACTGATAAGAATTTACAAGAAAAAATAGATAATGTTAAAAGTGATTTTAAAAATATAATAAAAATATAAAAAAAATTAAAAAATATTTACAATAATTAATTATTATGTTATTATAAAGTTAGAAGTAGAAGTGAACATTTGATATAAGGAGGGCACATAAATGATTAATTTATTAGAAGTTTCACTTGCAGTAACAACCTTACTTTCTACGGTAAATATGCCAGTAAAAAATGGAACATTTGATTCAAAATTTGAATCAATATGTTCGATTATCCCTAGCTGGGAAAATTCACACTATTCGTTCAATTCGTATTTGGGAACACAAAATGATTTTAAACTATTTGACGTTTTAAGTGGTAATAATTATAAAGGATATTTTGTTGCAGATAATAATGATAATATTTCGACTTTCTATGTTGGTGAAGATAAATTAGAGAATTATTCGTTAGAAAACATTTCACCAATATTCTCTAGTGATTTTAATTTAGATGATACATTTGATACATCATATAATATTAATAATATTTCAACTAATTCAGTACGTGAAATGCCTGTTTTAAATACAAATTTGTATTCTTCATATTCAAATTCATATTGTTCTACTCAAGAAATCATCAATTGTCCAGAGTATTATAATTACTCGTATGGTCCAGTTAATAATGGTTGTGCACCTACAACAGGTGCAATGCTTGTATCATTTTATGATAGATATACAAACATGTCAAATTTAGTGAATGGTTTACTACCTTTAGAACATAGTGATAATAAACCTGATGTTGATAAATTAATTGTTGAAATGGCTAATTATATGAAAACTGATACTAATAGTGGAACATCAGGCAGTGATGCTCAAACGGGTTTAACTAATTATTTTAAAGCAAAAGGATATGGACAATATAAAGCTTATTATACATCTAATTATGAAGATTATTCATATATTATAAATACAAGAAAAAATCCAGCCTTTTTAGGCATAACTGCTGTTGATGATAATGGCGGAGTTTTAGGTGGACATGCTGTATTAGGAACAGGAACTGCTAATATTAGAGATGCTGGAAGATTTATGATAACTCATTATAATTGGAAAGATAAAAGAACAGGTCAATATTATGTTTCATCAAAATATTTTGTAGCATGTATTTATATTGGGAAATAATATGAAAAAAATATATTTATTAATGCCGTTATTAATATTATCTTCATGTGGAACTTATGAATACAATTTTGTTTATACTAATTACAAAATACAATATAGAACATTGTCTAATGATGCAGAAAAAAGATATGATGATATTGAAAAAAATATTTATAATTCTTTAGGTGAAAAAATAGTAGATATACATAAAGATTTAATTAATTATAAAGGTAAAAAAGAAAATCAAAATGATTATTTTGGTAATGAATTTTGTAAAAATTATATATGTATATTAGAAGGAGAAATATCTAATTATGTTATATTTGGAGATAATGTAACATATTATACAATCGGCACTAAAGAAAAAATAACAGATCAATTTTATTTTGTAAAAGATATTACTGATAAGAATTTACAAGAAAAAATAGATAATGTTAAAAGTGATTTAAAAGATATTATTGGAAAATGATAATAAAAAGTGGTGATTTGGATTAAAGAAGCAAAAAAATTTGCTTCTTTTTTCAATTTTTCCAATAAAATTGCTAAAAATATTGTATAAATATTGTAGAGAAAGAATTTAATATGGATTTAAAAGAACTACTTATTCAATTACAAAATGATAAAATGGAATATTTTGATGAGTTTTATAATCTCACTAAAAATAAAGTTTTTTACATGGCTTATTCTATTTTACAAGATTATCATTTATCAGAAGATATATTACAAGATACTTATGTAAAATTTTTGAAACATAAAAATAAAGTGAAAGTTGATGGAAATATCTTATCTTATTTATTAGAAATTAGTAAAAATTTAAGTTTAAATTATGTAAACAAACATAAGAAAGTTGTTAATATCGATAATATTATTTTTAAATATGAAGAACAATATCAGGAAGAATTTGAAGAATTAAAATTAGTAAAAGACATGAAAAAGATTCTTAATGAAAATGAGTTTCAAATTGTGATTTTAAAAATAATTAATGAATTAACAAATAATGAAATTGCTCAGTTGTTAAATAAACCTTTAGGGACAGTTCTCTGGACTTATAATAACGCGATAAAGAAATTAAGGAGGGATTTATAATGGAAGAGATAGAAAGAGAAATTAAAGAAAATATTATGAAATATGAAATTAAAACCACTTCAAATGATATTTTAAATAAGATGAAAAAGAAGAAATTTAATTTTAGATTACCTATTATTATATCAACTTCTTTTGCTTTAGCTTGTTCAGTTTTACTTGTTGTTTTGATTCCTTCTATTGTCAATAATAAACCTCTTTTTATTGAAAATACATCTAATAAATTAAATGATAGATCTTTGTTATCTTCACTTTCTTTACAAATGAATATTGGAGAAATATTTAATAATAATTCTTCATCTAATATAAGAAAAGCGAAAAAAGATATTACTAATGAAGATTTTGTTTATTGTGTAGATAAAATAGAAAGCATTATTCCTATTTATGAAGACTTTTTAATTAATAAAGATGGTATTAAATATATCTTTAAAGAAGAAAATTTTTCTTATCAAAATAAAAAATATAAATATCAATTAATTAGTGATAACACTGTTTTATATTTAAATAACAATTTAACAAATAAAAAAAATATAATAAAAGAAGATATTTTATTATTATTAGATAATCAATACTATTTTGGTGAAATTAAATTTAAAAATCATCAAGAAGAAATAGAAACAGAAATTATTTATTATAAAAATGAATATAAATATATTATTCAAAAAGATTATGAACAAGAAGAATATGGTATAGAATATGGTGCTTATTTAAATGATGAAAGAATATATAAATATTCTATTGAATTAGAATATGAAGAAGATGAATTAGAATTTTCTTATTCTAAAAAGATTAATGATGATAAATTAGAAATTGAAATTTTATCATATGAAAATAATAAAGAAATTAATTTTGAAGAAAAAACTAAAACAAAAGAATTAACAATAGAAAATATTAGATTTGAAAAAGATAATGAAAAAAGAACATATATATATAATGATAAAAAAATTGAAAAAATTTAAAATAATCCAATAAAGTTGATTTCTTAATTGTATATATAGTATAAAAGGAGAAAAAATTATGAAAAAAAACTTTATAACACTTATGTCATTAACATTATTTGCATCAATAGGATTATTATCAGGATGTGATGAGGTTAAACCTAACAATTTATTTACAGATGTTTCAAAAACTTTAGCAGTTGAAGCTGTATCTTCATTGAATCTTGTATCATCAAGAAAATTATTAAAACAAAAAAGTACCGAGCCAACATTTGATGTAGAAAAATTAGTAAATAGAACTAATGCTTTATTTGATACAAAAATTGATATTAATGAAGTAACTTCTGATAAAGAAGAATATTCTTCTAAACAAGAAATTACTTTAGAAGCTAATAACTATGTTTTATATTACAATATCAAAGAATCTATGGAAGAAGAAGATGGTGAAACTGAAACAAAAAAACATTATACTGGAATCTTAATTGATAATGAAATAGAATATGATTTTAAAGCATCTGAAGAAATTGAAGAAGAAGAAAATGAATTTGAAAAAACATTACATTTTAAATTAGATTTAGGAAATAAATCATTTATTTCTGTCAAACAAGAATATGAAAAAGAAAATAATGAAGAAGAAGTATCATTTAAATATTTTTATGTAGAAAATGGTTTACAAAAAGAATCATTTAAAATATCTAGAGAAATAGAAAATCAAGATCTTGAAATTAAATTAAAAGAAAACAATGAAGAATATAAATTATCATATTTTGTAAAAGATAATCAAGAATATTTAAAAGTAAAATATAATAATGAAAAATATTTATATAAAGTAATCCTTGATCAAGAAACAAATGTTAAATCTTATCAATTAGTTGAAGCAGCTTAATAGCTGCTTTTAAAATTCACGAATATGCCAAAAAAGAATACATTTATGCCTCGATTATTGACATATTTAAAAAAAATAAGTTATATAAAAAGTATAATAAGTGATTAAGGAGGCATAATGGATAATATCCTTAATGTTGCAATTGTTGAAGATGATATAAATGCAAGCAATAAACTTGTATCATTTTTTGATGAATTTAAAAAAGAAAATGATATTGATTTTAATATAAAAACTTTTACAAATGGTGAATCATTTTTAAAAGAACATGATAAATATGATGTAGTATTTATGGATATAGAACTTCCAGGAATGAATGGAATGGAAACAATTACTAAATTAAGAATGGTAAATCAAAGTATTATTGTTGTTTTTGTGACAAATTTAGCACAATATGCAATAAAAGGTTATGAAGTTAATGCTTTTGATTTTATTGTTAAGCCTGTTTCTTATTATGGTTTTTGCCTTAAATTAAATAGAGTATTAATTAGATTTAATAATAATAAAGATAAAATATTATGGATTAATGTAAGTGGAGTTGGAAAAAGAAAAATCAATATTTCTGATTTAAAATATGTTGAAGTAATAAAGCATAATATTATTTATCATACTTTACATGGTGATTTTCAAACTAGAGATACAATGCAAAATGTAATAGAAAATATTAATGATTCTAGATTTGTTTTGTGTAATAGATGTTATTTAGTTAATTTAAAATTTGTAAGTGAAATAAGACAATGGTCTACAATTGTAGGTGGAGATGAATTACAAATATCACATTTAAAAAAGAAAGAATTTATTAATGAAGTTAATAGATATCTTTCTTTAAGAGGTAATAATTCATGACTGGAATGTTTTTAAATGTTTTACTTTTTATTGTTGAAATTGTAGCAGCAGAATTGTTGTTTACATTTAGATTAAGAAAAAGAAAAAATTTTATTATAAGAATTACCTTTTTTGCTTTTCTGTCTTTTACAATGGTATGTTTTGGTTTATTACCATCTAATTTATTAAATAATTCCTTTTTTGCTTCAGGATTATTCTTTATAATATTTGTTATAACAATTTTATTATTATGTTTTTGCTATGCTGAATCATTTATTAATATTTTATTTTGCGGAGTAGCATCTTATACTGCTCAACATTTTGCTTTTGAATTATCTAATTTTATTATTACTTTAATTATGTGGGGAAAAAGTCCATTTTTGGATTTATATTCAAATAATGTAATTAATTTAACTAATTTTAATTTAGAATCAATATTTTGGTTATTGATTTATGCTTTAAGTTATTGGCTAGTTTATGGCTTGATTTATTTTATTTTAGGAAGATATATTGGAAGATATAAAAATTTAGAAATTAAAAACGTTTCTTTATTATTTTTAGTAACTGTTGGTTTACTTGTTGATATTGTTTTGAATTCATTATTTATTTATTATGATCTCAATAGAGCTATTATAACTAGTATAATTATATATACATATAATTGTTTATGTTGTTTGTTACTTGTTGTAATTCAATTACATTTAATAAAAAATAAAGAATTAGAAAATGATTTAGATTTTACAAAAAAATTAAATGCTCAACAAAAGAAAAATTATGAAATATCAAAAGAAAGTATCGATTTAATTAATATGAAATGTCATGATATGCGTTACCAAATTAGACAAATAGGTAAAAATAAATCCATATCTCAAGATACTATTAATGAAATAGAAAAAGCAGTTTCTTTATATGATTCTACTGTTAAAACTGGAAATGATGTTCTTGATACAATTCTTACAGAAAAAAGCTTAAAATGCTCAAGTAATGACATTCAATTAATATGTGTTGCAGATGGAAAAATACTTAATTTTATGAAAGATGAAGATATTTATTCATTGTTTGGTAATGCTTTAGATAACGCTATAGAGGCTACTTTAAAATGTAATGATATTGAAAAAAGAATAATAGATGTAGAATTATATTCAACAGGTAATTTAATTACTATTAATATTTCTAATCCTAATGTAGAAAAAATTATTTTAAAAGATGGATTACCATTAACAACTAAGAATGATCATAATAGTCATGGGTATGGTATGAAAAGTATCCGTTATATTGTTGAAAAATATAATGGTAATTTAATAATTGATTGTAATAATAATATTTTCGTTTTATCAATTTTATTATCTATTAACAAATGAATATGCCTCAATAAAAAACGAATATGCCTCCTATATTGACTTATGTAATCGCTTAAATTAAATTGTGATTAAGAAATAAATGATCGCGACTTTATTTCTTAAGCGAAGAAAAATGGAGGTTATATGAACAAAAAGAAATTCTTAAATTTACCTTGGGGAATGTTTTTTGGAACATTCATAATAATGTTTTTTTATTTGACATTTGCCATAATTGTTTCATGGATTGTAACAAATGGAATTGCTGGAGCAACAAATGAAACAACTAATTTATTTTCTAGTTGGTGGCAAACATTATTATTTATTTTAGATGTAATTGTTTTATTATTTTTAATATTGTCTACAATTATGTACTTCAAAAAGAAGAATTATAAAAAGAAAGAAGAGGTAATAAAATGAAATTAAATAATGTATTAAAAAGATCAGTTTGGTCTTTTGTATCTGTCTTCTTTGTTATTGCTTTTACTACAAGTATGGTAGGTGGACAAATAATGAAAGACAATGCTTCTTCAATTAATGGAACATTAAAGATAAACCCTTATGTTATTGAAAATAATGGTGATGAAAACACTGAATATTTTTCTTCAGATTTTAAAAATGAAGATGGGTCATTAAATGATGTAGCAATGAGACAAAATTCTTTAGATGTTGGAGAACAAGTTGCTAGTGAAGGTATGGCAGTTTTATTCAATAAAAATAATGCTTTACCTCTTATAGAAGGTTCCAAAGTTAGTTTATTTGGTATTGGATCTGTTCATTTTGCTACTGGTGCAAGTGGTGGTTCTGGTGGAGTTGCCGCTACTATTGATAAAGATTTTAAACAAACTTTAGAAACACCTGCTAGTGAAGGTGGAGCAGGATTTGAAGTAAATAATAAATTATGGAATTTTTATAAAAACAATGCTTTCCCTAATGGTCAAGGCTATGGTGGATGGAGAATGGTTAGTGGATCTAATTGTAAAGATACTAGATATAATCAAGATCCATATTATAGAGAATTTTCTGTTTGTGAAGCACCTTGGAATAAGGTTGTTGAAGGTGTTGGTAGTGATGTAGTTTCTTCATATAGTGATGCAGCAATTATGACTCTTACTCGTAATAGTGGAGAAGATGGAGATATTTATTTTAGATCAGATGAATGTTTAGATAATTCATATTTAGACTTATCAAAAGATGAATATGAAGTAATAAATCAATTATGTGAACTAAAAAGAAATGGAAAATTAAAAAGAATAATTATTTTAATTAATACAAGAACTTCATTTCAAATGAAAAATTTATTAAAATTTGATGAAATTGATGCCTGTATTAATGTTGGTTTTGGTGGTAATGCTACTTATAAAGCTATAGGTAATGTTCTTTCTGGTAAAACAAATCCAAGTGGACATTTAGTCGATACATTTGTTAATGATATTGATTCTATGCCATCAACTATGAATTTTGGTGATTTTACATTTACTGATATTTCTAGTAGTGTTCCAGAATCTTCTTATACTGCAAGCTGTAATGATAAATATGTTGTATATCAAGAAGGAATATATTTGGGATATAAATATTATGAAACTAGATATGAAGATTCTATTCTCGGTGGAAGAAACGCTAAAGGAACAAATGGCAGCACTACTAATAATGAATGGTCATATAATGATGAAGTAGCATTTCCATTTGGACATGGTGTAAGTTATACAACATTTGAATATAGTGATTATCAAGTCAATAAAGATGGAGAAAATTATAAAATAAGTTTAACTATTGAAAATACTGGTTCTTTATCAGGAAAAGAAGTAATGCAAGTATATTTACAAAAACCATATACTGATTATGATAAAGAACATAATATTGAAAAAGCCAGTGTAGAACTTGTTGGATTTGCAAAAACAAAATTATTAGAACCAAATGAAAAAGAAAAATTAACTGTTGTAGTTAAAGGTGAAGATTTTAAAACATATGATTCATATAACAAAAAAACATATATTTTAGAAAAAGGTGATTATTATTTAGGTGTTGGAACATCTTCTCATAATGCTATAAATAATATTTTAGCTAAAAAAGGATATTCAACTTCTAATGGTATGGATGAAAATGGTAATGCTTCATTAGTTGAAAAAATTACTATTAGTAATAATGACTTTGAAAAATATTCTGTTTCTAGTCAAACAGGTTATAAAATTACTAATCAATTTGATGATGTAGATGTTAATTTATATGAAGGTACAAAAGATCAAAAAATTACTTACTTATCTAGATCAAACTGGAATGACACATATCCAACTAAACCAGTAAGCTTAAAATGTACAGATGAAAGAATGGTTTATGATATGCAATATGCTCATGTTCCTGAAGCCGATGAAAATGATACAATGCCATTAATGGAAACAATCACTTCTGAATTCGGTGAATTAAACTTAGCAATGATAAAAGATTTACCATTTAATGATCCAATGTGGGAAGATTTATTAAATCAATTATCTTGGAATGAAATGAATTATTTATGTACTTATGGATATTTGTTCTTAGCAGGTGCAGTAAGTGTAGGTGCTCCTGGAGCAAGAGCACAAGATGGTCCTTTAGGTATAAGAGCTGCTAATGCAAATTTAGATAATACATATATGGGCTTTCCAAGTGCAATTATAATGGCTCAAACTTGGGATACAGATTTAATTAATAAATTAGGTGTAGCTTTTGCGCATGAAATAATGCATGTAGGATACCAATTAATATATGCTACTGGAATTAATTTACATAGAAATCCTTATTGTGGAAGAAACGCAGAATATTATTCTGAAGATAGTTTTATTTCTAGTATGATGTCTAGTTCTGAAATTAAAGGATTAAAAAGTAAAGGAATTATTGTATGTGCTAAACATTTTGCCTTAAATGAACAAGAAAAAAATAGAAGAGCAGTTTCTACATTTGCAAATGAACAAACAATAAGAGAAATATATTTAAAACCATTTGAAATTAGTATTACTGAAGGTGGAGCTGATTCAATTATGTCAAGTTTAAATAGAATTGGTTGTTCTAGTTCGGTAGTTCATAAAGGCTTATTAACAGAAGTTTTAAGAAATGAATGGGGATTCACTGGCTTTGTTGAATCGGATTCAGCATTCGGACTTCCTTATATAATTAATGATGATGTTAAAGCAGAAGCAATAGTTGCAGGATCTGATGTTTGGATGTTAGGTGGCTCATATACAGCTTGGGATAAATATAAAGATAATCCAACAATTGTAAAAGCTCTTAGAGAAGCATGCCATAGAGTTTTATATGTTCAATCACAATCTATTGCAATGAACGGTATTAGTGCATCAAGTAAAATTGTAAAGATAAAAACATGGTGGGAAAAAGCTATTGATCAAGTTCAAATAAGCTTAGGAGTAGTTATGGGATTATCAATTGCTACAACAATTTCAGCCTTTGTTTATTATGCAATAAATAAAAAGAAAGAGGAAAAATAAATGAAAAAAATATTAAAAACATTAGTATGTTCAGCATTATTATTAGGAGGGGTAGTATCTATTGCTGGTTGTAATAATAATACTTCACAATCAAGCTCAAAGGCTTCTACTTCTTCACAAGGTCCAGTTAAACCTGATATAAATGTTGAAGGAACAAAATATGAATTTAATTCAGTTAATGGATATGCTGAATCTATAGGTAGTTCAGTAGGTAGTACAGAAGATTTTTCTTATGTATCAGATATGAGCTTAGAAAATGAATCAAAATTAACTTTTAATATTACTTCAAGTAAAGCTAAAGAAGTAACAATGATAGTTAAAGTAGGTTCAGTATTTACAAAAACTTATGTAGAATATACTAGTTTAATGAGAATAACAGTTAATGGAAAAGATTTTACATCTAAAACAACTGCACCTAGAGCTTCTAATCAAAATGAAAAATCATTTGGTGATCTTAATTTAGGAAAAATTAATCTTAAAGAAGGAGAAAATATTATTTCATTTTCTGTTAGAAAAAATGGATATAGTTTATCATTTGTTAAATTAACTTTAGTTGGAGATGAAGATTTGTTATTACGTTGGACTAATGCTTCACAAGGATATCAATTTAACGCGATTGATGATAAAACAATTATTGAAGGTGGATTTAATAAAAATAAAAATGAAAATTGTGCAGGTGTTAGTGCTTATATTAAATCAACAATTATCTTTAGATTAAATGCTAGCGAAGAAGATGAAAACGCAAAAATTTCTGTTGTTTTAAGTGGATTACCTACTCAATATAAATTTACTGATAGATTTACTTTTACTATTAATGGAGTTGAACAAACTAGTGAAGCTTTAATCCATACTGGACAACAATGGAACAATTATAAAGCAGTTGAATTAGGAACATATAAATTAAGAAAAGGTAAAAATGTTATTATGTTTTCTTATGATCCTACTCCTGGACAAGTATATAATTTTAGAAGTTTAAATATTGAATCTTCTAAAACTATTACTTGGTATGAAGATATAGAAATTACAGTTCCAGAAACTGCTACAGATAAAAAATTCAAAGCATTAGAAAGTAATGTTATTTTATCAGGAGAAAAAGATGGGGCACCAGTTCTTAAGAAAAATGATAGTGAAGATTGTATTGGTGTAAATGAATTTGGTGGATTAGGAACAATTACTTATAAATTAAATTCTACTATTAATGCTCCAGCAAAAATAAGTGTAGAAATGAGTTGCGAAACTAGTGAATATAATTTTGCTGATGTATTTACTGGTATGTTAAATGGTGATATTTTGGTTAGTAAAGCTAAAATTCCAGTTGGAGCAAAATGGACTGAATATAAAGTAATTGAACTAGGTAATTATGAATTATTAGAAGGATTAAATACTTTATCATTTTCTTTTATCCCTCAAACATATAATCATTTTAATTTTAGAAGTATTACTGTTACTACTGATGCAGATGTATCAGTTTATGAAGAACAATTACCAGAAAATGCAACTACTAATACATTTAATGTTACTACTAGTAATGTTGCTATCAGTGGAGAAAATGAAGCTGGAATATTAAGATTATATAAATCTTCAATTGGTGAAAATGGTAAATTACAAGGATATTTAGCAGGAAAAGGCTCATTTGAATATACTATTAATTCATCTAAAGCTGCTTTAGCAGAAGTATCTATTAAACTTGGTTGCTGGAACGCTCCAAGTACAAGAATTGATAGTAAATTTGAACCAAAATTAAATGGTAAAAATATGTCAACTGATAGTAAAACTCCATTACAAGATGGTGAAATTGTTACTTTAGGAAAATACAATTTACAAGAAGGTATTAATAAATTTTCTTTTACAGAAACTATATTTGAAAACCAAAGTAATGATTTCTACGATTTGATAATTAAAACAGATGCTGAATTAAGTATTCCTACTTTATCTATTGCTGAAGAAACTAATACATTTAATTTTAATTCTACTGATGATAAAGTTAAAGTAGAAGGAACAATTTCTCAAGATGCTACAGAAAATAAAGGTTTACAAATAATTTATAAAAATACTTCTAATAAACAAGTATGTCCTTATAAAGAACCAAAAAATAATGAATTAAGTACAATTACTTATAAATTTACTTCATCTAAAGCAACTACTGCAAAAATGATTTTAAATATGTCTGGTTATAATAGCTGGGATCAAAGTGTACAATTTATTTTTAATCCATCATTAAATGGTGAAAATTTAGCAACTGATAGTGTTACAAAAGGCAAAACTGCTAATGATGTTACCGAACCAGTAGAAATTGGTATTTATAATATTGTTGAAGGTGAAAATGTTATTGTTTTAAAATATTCACCTAGAATGAATCAATGCTGGCATAATATTGGTGATTTAACATTAATTACTGATGCAAATCTTGAATTAATTCAAGCATAATTTATATATAGATTAGATAATATTATTTATAAGGATTATTGACTATAATGAATAGCAATAATCCTTTTATTTTATTTAAAAATGTAATTAAGATTTATTGTTTTAAAATAAACTACAAATATATAAAAGTCTTTTAAATTTTTTTAGGAGTGAAAAAGTCAAAAATGAAAAGGATATGTAAGAGTCATATCCTTTTTTTGTGTTAAATAATCTATAAATTATATTATGCTTTATTAGATATTACTATTTTTAAATTACCATAGAATTCTTCAAAAGAATAAGTTCTATTTCCAATAGTAATTGTTTCTGGTGCAGTACCTAATTGTACTTTTTTATCACGTATTGTAGATGTATTTAATTCAATAAAGTATCCACCATTGAGACCATCATCAGTTTTGCCATCTATTTCTAAATTAGAAATATCACAAGATACATCATAACTTCCATCATCAAGCTGTTTAATTGTATAATCTAGATTTGATGTAGCCCAGGTTGTAAATCTTGTTACAACAAATTTTATTTCTGATAAATTATCAATTGATATATTTGCGTTAATTGTTAATATTGCTTTGTTATCAATATTTTCTAATCTATATGAATTATATGTAATATTGTTATTTACTATTTTTAATCCTGCATGTCCCCAAATGTCACAACCTTTATATTGCATGCCATTATAAGATACAGTTTCTATTGGGACAATAAATGATTTACCATCTCTAAGATTTCCATTTTCATCATAAGTTTGTTCATCTTTTTTGTTGAAATAGAAAATATAATCACATTCTAATGATAATTTTGATAGATCATATTTTACAACAAATGATCCACCATTAATTTCCATTTCAAATTCTTGAAGTGTATATTCCCAATCTGTTTTTAATGCTAATAATGTAAAATTAAAATCATCTTTTGTTAAATCTGATAATGCACCTTGTATTTTTAAAATAGGTTTATCGTTTTCTAAAATAATACTAGATCCAGTGATTATATAAGATTTACTTTGAACATCAATATTAGTTTCTTTATAAGAATATTTATATAAAATTGAACCATTCATTCCTGAATCATTATATATTGATACATATAATGCATCTTTGTATTCAACAATATTTCTAGGTGAACTTCTATTTCCACCATAAGGAGCAATATCATTAAATGTAGTTTCTTTTATTAATTCTCCTTGCCAAGAATATGTTTGAATAATAGCGTTTTTATAAGTTTCTTCGCCATAAACTACATATAAATAATTAGAGTTACTTTGGAAAGATCTCATTTTATAACCGCCCCATTTGACATCTTCTCCACTTGATAATTTAATTTTATCTCCAATTTGATTAAATTCACTATCAAAGAAAAATAAATATGAATTACTATACCACCATACTGGTCTAACAGATAAAGCATATATATCTAATACTTCGTTATATTCAATAGCTGTGATAGTGCCACTTTCATCCCAATCATCAAATGATTTAGAAAAATCAGGAAATTTAAATTCTGGACATGATGTTTCTAATAAAGTATCTTTATCAAATGCTAAAAATTTATTATTATAATCATTAACAATTATTTTATTATTTATTAACGTGATATTACCTGAATCCCATGTCCAATCTTTTGAAGATGGACCTATATTAAATTTATTTGATTTTGATACAAATGTTTTTTCTTCTATACTATATTTAGTTAATTTTGCTTCATGATTTAATTCATCAGAGAATAAATAATAAATATAATTATCATCGCTACAACCACCTTGTATATGTGTAAATCCATCAATAGATGCAGGTGTACCTTCACCAAAAATGTTTTCTCTATTAAATTCTGGATTTGTATTTGTAGTTACAAATTCACCAAATGTGGTATCTTTTAATTTATCAAATGTGGATACAATTTCAATTTTTTCTAAATCAAAAGATGAATTAAGACATTTGATTATTATATTATTTTGACCTTTAAATATTTTTACATTATTAATTGATAAATCTGTATATTCATTTTTATCTAATTTAATATTATGATTTATGTTATTTAAAGAATTATTAATTGTTATTTTTAATAATTCATTTAATTTAATTTTATCGTTACATTTTAATCTTAAATTGATATTTCCAGTAAAATTATGAGTTGCTGTTACATCAAATTTGATTATAGAATCATTTGTTAAAGAAACATAATTATCATGTGTTGTTCCATTTTCTAATATTCCTTTAGTAGAATTAATGCTATTTTTAATATTAATTTTAACATCATAATCTTTGTCTTTAATTTTTAGTTTTAGAACAACATCATCTCCTAATTTAGCAACATCATCTCCGTTAATAAGTAAATATTCATTATCATTTAATAATAATTTATTGCCACTAGCATAAGTTGCTCTTAAATTTATTTTATTATTTGATAATTTATTACCTTCAATAACATAACTATTTTCTACTTCAATAGATAAAATATCACCATTATTATATTCTTTTTCTTCTACAACTGTTATTGGTAACAAATAATCTATACTTTCGTTATCTTTAGTAAAAGTAATTTTTATATTTTTAGTGTCTAATGATAATGTTTTATTTTCTATAGTGAATTTATCTACATCAATTATAGTGCCATCATTATATTTAGCTTGTAATGATAAACCAGTTTTATCAAAAGATTCACCTACTTTATAATATATTTTATATGGCATAGATAAAGGATATAAGTTAGTTAATTTAACATCAACAAGAGATAAGGTAATTGAACTAGTGAATTCTTTATAAGTAACAACAATAGTTCCTCCATTAATAGCAAAATCTGAAGGAATCTCAATATTATAATCACTTTCATTTATTTGATCTACATAAGTATCTTTATCACTAATAGCAAATGTTCCTTCTACAATAAAATCAGCTTTTATTGGTGATGCTTTTCCGTTTTTGTAATATTCTTTTCCATCTTGCAATTTAACATTAATACCTTTTAAAATTGGTTCATCATAAGTTTTATCTACATTAGAATTTGGTCTATTACTAAGCGCATTATTGTAATAATTTTGATAATTAAGATATGAAGCAATTGGAACAATGGCACTTGCAATAAGAGCCAAAGATGAAATGCTTAACAAAATAATTTTTTCAATTTTAGACATTTTCATTGTTCTTTTCTCCTTTATTTATAAGTTTTAAAATATCTTCTCTAAAAAGGAAATATAACCAAATTAAACAAGCAAATGAAATTAAAATATCTAAATCTACTAATATAACTTTCCACCATGCCCATGATTCAATAGAGTAACTACTTGTAATTGAATTATTTTTATTAGATTTATTATACAAATCATTTTGATATTGGACTCTTAAATAAGTATAAGTTACATGATGAGCGGCTTCTCTTAATTGATATTGTAGTCTATTTGATGATGTTAAACTATAATTTAATGTATAGCCTGATTTGCTAGCGTTTAATGGTGTTTCCATACCTAAATCGCCACCAACTCTTAAAGCTTCATCCATGTTCATGTAATCAGCATTATCAGCACCTGCACAATCAGTAATTATAGCTCCTTTAAATCCCCATTCTTTTCTTACTATTCCTTCAATTAATCCAGTACTACCACCAGTCCAATTAGCGCCTATTCTATTATAAGAAGTCATTAAAGCAACACAATCACCTTCTTGAATTGCCATTTGGAAAGGTTTAAGATATATCTCTCTAAGAGCTTGCTCAGTACACCAAGTAAATGCACCAACTCTTCTTGCTTCACCATTATTTACTGCAAGATGTTTAATATAAGCATAGCGACCAGTATTTTGAATTCCAATAATTGCATTGGTTAACATAATTCCAGATAGATATCCATCTTCAGAAAAATATTCAAAATTACGACCATTAATCGGACTTCTATGAATATTACAACCAAAACCATATAAACCATTAACACCAAGAGCGTTCATTTCTTTGCCGAAACTTAAACCATAATTTTTTGCTAGTTGTTTATTCCATGTTTGACCTAGTACTGGTTCACTAGGATAACCTGTTCCACGTGGTTTACCAGTGAATCCTTTAATTTGCATTGGTCCATCATAATCAAATAATTTTGGTTTACCAATAGAGTTTAGTTCTTTGCTTGAAGCATATCCATTGCTTACCATATTAATAACTTCATCAATTGATAATTGGTCAAGCAAATCATTCCATTTTTCATTGTTATAATCTTGCCCTAATTCATAACCTAATTCTGTTATTTTACCATTATTATCTGTTATTGATAAATTATTATTTTTATTCCAAGTAACTTTTTCATCATGCACTTTATTATTAAATTTATCAACTTTCGCATTATCCCATTCTTCTGCTTCTTGACGAGAATATTTACTTGCTTTTAGTTGTTTATCAGATAATGTTCTATTACTTGGAGATGCTAATTCATTTAATTGTGGAAAAGATCCTCTTGAAATATAATTTATCATTACATTACCATCATCATTTCCATCAATTGAAGCACCATCTAAAGAACTATCACCAGTTAATCTATTTGTTACTTCTTCATTAGAATATTTATCATTTAATAAATTAATTGTATCTTTTATTTCAAAATCAAAAGTGTTATCTTCACAATTTTTTAAATTATGAGCATCAGTCATTAATTTTAATGAATATGTTCCTTTATCAAGTTCGTAACCAACATGATTATTATTATTTTTATCATAACAATCATAAGAAGCAAAATCTCTTACATTAAAATTAAATTCTAATGTTTGGGACATTTTTGGACTTAATATTTCTGTTTTTTCAAATCCAATTAAATTAACATACGATTTTTCTATACCGTTTTTTGTATATGGGGAAGTTAAATAAAATTCAACAACATCTTGACCTGCAACATCTCCAGTATTTTCTACATTAATTTTAAAACTAATAACACTTTCTTCATTTATTATATTATTTTCAGTATTATTAATTTTCATTTCTTCTAATGACCATTTAAAATTAGTATATGACAAACCATAACCAAATGGATATTGAACTACTCCATCATATCCATTTCCATATTCGTTTTGAATATTATTCCAATAATTTTCTATATATGCTGTTTCATACCATTTATATCCAACATATATTCCTTCAATATAATCATAAAAACCATATGGTTGATACCAAGCAGCTTGATTATAATAATTATAAGCAATATTACTTTCAAAACTATAAGCATATGTGTCTACTAATTTTCCTGATGGAGAATTTTCACCATATAATAATTTTGGTAGAGAACTAACACCTTGTGTACCTGTTAATCCAATAACCATACAAGCATCTAAACCAGGAATTGTTTGAAGAAAACCTAATTCCATTGTGTTAGCAGAATTAATTAATACAATAACATTATCATAATTTTCACCAACATATTTTAATAATTCTTCTTCTTCTAAAGATATGTGTAAATCAGAACGGCTATCACCATTTTTTAATGTATGATCAACACCTTCTGATCCAAATCTAGTGATAGTAACAATTGCAGTTGAAGAATAATCTTTGGCATTATTTAATAAAGTATCTGAATAATATTTTTTATCTTTTATTGATGGCTCATATAATGCGTACATGCCCCTATCTTGTGCTTCTTCTATACGGCCAATACCTCTAAATTCTTTATACATATTGACTAATTCTGTATTATAATCAATACCATATCTTTTTAAAGCTTTTAATAAATCAATAGTTGTAGAAAAATCATCATTTTCAGGTCTTACTCTACCAGAACCAGATCCACCAAAACCCCAATCGACACAAGAATGTCCAAAGACATTAACTTTTCTATTTTTTTCTTTATTTTAAAGGTAAAGTATTATTATCATTTTTAACTAATACAGCACCTTCTTGAATAATTTGTTTTGATAATTTTTGACCTTCTTCTTGTTGCCTATTAAGTTCTTCATTATCATGAATAGGCGGACATAATAAACTATTTATTTCAGATGAATAAAAGTTAGCAATTACATTGCCTATTATTACTGATGTAGCTACTAAAGCGATAATAGGTAAACAAATAATTTTTTTAATCAGATTTTGTTTCATGTACAAAATTCCTCCTTATATTAATAATTTAATATAATTAAATAAATAAATAAATATATTAAATGTAAGCGGTTTATAAGCAAATGTAGATGGTAGTTGTTATTAAAAAGCTAGTTTTATCATAAACTAGCTTATCATTTTTAATTAAGAAATTACTATTTTTAAATTACCCCATTGATCTTCAAATGAATAAGTTTTATCACCTATTTTTATTGATTCAGGAGCAGTACCTAATGATATAGATCCAATATCAATAGAAGAAGTTTTTAAAGAAATTAAATAACCTTCATTTACACCATCAGATGTTTTGCCACATATATCTAAATTAGAAATGTCTGTTGAAATATTATATGTTCCATCTTTTTGTTTTTCTACATTATATTTTTCAGCATTTTGAATTGGCCAATTACCGTTTTGAAGTTTTTGGAATTGGAAAATTAATTCATTTATATTATTTATATTTATATTTGCATTAATTGTTAATATAGCTTTATCATTAATATTTTCTAATTTATAAGAATTGTATTCAATAGAATTTTCTTTAACTACATGAAGCTTCAAATTACCCCATATTTCATCAAAAGTATATTTTCCTGATGTAATATTGTTTTCATGTGGTAAGGAGAATTTTATGTTATTATTTGTTATTGTTTCATCATTTAATTCTAATAAATATCCACCATATTCTTTTTTTTCGGTCTGAGCAAAAAATTCATAATTAGATATATCTAAATAAATATCATATGATCCATCATCTAATTGTAAATAAGTACATGCTTGTTTTTTTGGGGGTGCCCAACTTGGAAATTCTGTTATTTTAAATGTTAATTTAGAAATATCATCAATAAGTAAATAAGAATTTACAATTAAATAATCTTTGTTATCTTTTGTTTCTAATCTATATGAATTATTAATAATTGATGATTCATTATATCTTGTAACAGTAAGTTTTAAATTACCATATAATTCGCCAAATTCATAAATAGATTTATTACTTGTTGAAGCAATTTTATCTTTAAACATTTTATCGTCATTAGTGTTAGATAATCTATTTTCTACATCATTGATATTATTTTTTAATGACATTATATAATCACCATTTTTTAAAATTAATTCATTATTGGCTGATTGATCTAAATTAAAATATAATGTTGTAGAGGAATCATCATTTACAATGTAATTTTCAACATCAAGTTTATATGTTGGTTGAGGCCATCCTTCTTGTAATTGTAATAATAAATAAATTGAATTTGGATGTATTCCTTTTAATGTAGTATTAATTACTAAATAAGAATCATTATTAATTAATTGACTTTTATAATTGTTAATATTGATTTTTGGAGTAAAATAATTTCCATTTTTTAATGAATTAAAAGAATAATATTTAATATCTTTTGCTAAATCATAAGTTCCATTATCTAATTTGCAATATGGTTGAGCAGTGATATAATTATCTAAATTATCTAAAGGAATATTTCTAACTTCAATAGTCATAAAAAGATTGTATTCAATATTATCATTAAAATATTCTTTTATTGATTTAAATGTTGCTCCTTCGTGATTATTATAATAACTAGATAATTCAGAACCATAAATTGTTTTATCTCCATTTTCATCAGTGGCAGAGATTGAATAATATAGAGAATCAACATTATACATTTTATCAATTATTGTAGAATTTCCTTCAATTAATTTTTCATATTGAATGTGAAAACCAAATGTTCCTGGTAAAGATATTTTTGTATTGTTAATATCTACTTTAATTGCCGAAACAAAACGTATACTATTGTTTTCATTATTTATTTGAGCTTTGACAGTAGAAACATATCTACTTTCACCATTATAAAAATCTATTTTATCAGTTTGTTCAGCTAGATTATTTTTTATTTTAATAGCAATATCATTATGATTATCATTATTAAAATCATGTACATTTAATAAACTGAATAACAATAAAGAACTCGTAACAAATAATATTAATTTTTTCATATTATTCACCTACCAATCAAATCCATTGTTAACATCTAATGATGCATCTTCACTATAATTAATTCCTGATGTTAAAATAATATCTGTTAGAAAAACATCTAATGGCTCTA
>CAJKZK010000009.1 GCA_905204225.1 uncultured Bacillota bacterium | reverse complement strand
TTTTTAACTTTTATGTAGAATTCTACATTTTTGTTTATTCTCGTATCAAATAATTTTAAATTATTTTAAGTTTTAATATCTATTTGTAATTAGTTGACATATTTTATTTCAAATTATATTACATCAACATCATTTATTTTTTATAAAAGAACAAGATTCTACAGTTTAATATTATTTAACCATTAATATAATCATTATAAATTGATTAACATAAATATTTATTTTATTTCATTTAGTTATTTAATTAACAATTTTATTGTTGTAATGACGTTGTATTAACAATAAACGAATTTTTGAATATACTATACTTGAATGGAGGCGTTCTATATGGCAACAACTAATTTAAATATTCGTATAGATAAAGAAATCAAAAATAGTGCAGAAAAAATATTCAATGAACTTGGTCTAAACATGACAACTGCTATAAATATGTTTCTAAGAACTACTATTCGTGAGCATGGTATTCCTTTTGAATTAAAGATTGAAATACCTAACAATAATTCTATTAATGTCATTGAAAAAGGCAAAAAAATGATGAATGATCCTTCATCACTACGATATTCCGGTATGGATGAATTAAAAAAAGAATTAGATATATAAGATTTTTAAAAATTTATAAAAAGATTTAAAGCTTACAAAAGCAAAATAAAAATTTTAATAAACAACTTAAGATAATAGATATAATATCAATTATAAAATATTACCATTATATATTGTCCTCTTTTTACAATCAATACAGGACATTTTGTCCTATGTTGTTAAAATATATAGAACAATTACATGTCAATAAAATAAATAATTTATAAAATTTTATTTTCTAAAATTTATGTCTTACTTATTATTCATAAATTATTTTATATTTTTTTTCTTTCATATACACATTAATTTATATATTTTAATGTCCATTTGCAAGTTAAACTAATTTATATTTTCACTAAAATTCTATTTTAAAATAATAATTCAATTAAGCGATTAATAGATACAATTACATCATCAAATGAAATATCTTTAGCATAGCTAATTTTTCTTGTATACAAATTCCATCTATTTCTTTGTGAAATATTTGAAGAAACTGATTTAAGAATTTTAATAGCGTCTTCTTTATCAGTTTCATATTTTCTATTTTGGCAAGTTATCATAAACGCTTTTTTTAGATTATCTTTATTTTTTTCTACAATTTTTTCCAAAATATAAAGGTCATACAAGTCTTTCGCTCTACTATTAATAACTCCTTTTAAAAGAAAAGTTTGCATTTTCTCAGCAATAACACTTTCAATAGAATAACTCTTCAAGTGAATTTTTTCTCCAGTGACCAAGCATTGATATTCATAATCACAATCATTTGGATAAACAATATCTGCAGTCGCCAAATCTATATCAAAACGCTGTCTAACATTATCCAGTTTTCCTTCAATATTAATACTAAAGCCACCATAAACATCATCTTTTTTTATTTCAGAATCACCTATATATTGAAAAGTAACATTGTCATCAGCATCAATTTGACAAATTTCTTTCATAATAGCAATGATGTTATCATGTTCCATACGAATTTTTCTCAAAATAAAATCTATATCTATTGTAAATCTTTTATCAATACCAAGCACAGATGAAAGAAACAATCCTCCCTTAAGCACAAATTTATCTGCATAACAAGATATTGATAGTCTTTTTAGAAAACAATCAAAAAAATACCTTGAGTAAACAACATTCACATTTACATCTTTCTTATTTGCAATGTTCTTTGCTCTCATAGAAAGCGAATCCTTGTTAATTTTCATAATTCATAGTCTCCAAAATTTGATACACCTTCTCTTCTATTTTTCTCATTCTAGCATACTCAAATAGAAAATCCATATCTCTATTTTTATTTTTTAGGAATGTCTTTACCGCTTTAAGAAATAGTTCGGAATCATATTCATCCATTTTCCAAATTATCTCAACAATCATCTTTTCTTTTGAATAACAACAAACTTCATTTCCAAACATTGTTTTTACAATAACATTCCCTTTTTGAAAAAGGTTAACTTTATTCTCTATATGACAAACCATATTTGATGCAATATTTTCTTTTCTAATGCGATATCCCTTGGGAATTGTAAATTCTATTGAATCTGGAATTCTATCAGTCAAACCAAGGAGATAAAGAGCTGTTATTCCAGAATATACAATTTTAAAATATCTTTTTTGTAATTGAAAAAGTTCATCTATTGCCCCATCCACTTTTGTGTAAACGCCAGGACTAACTTTTACAAAACCATTTCTTCGAACATATCTATTAAATGTCGCAGGTGGTATTCCATTTGCAATCGCATCTTTTCTTGATACGCATCCATCATTAGATTTTATTACATTTTCAATAAGTTCATTATATTTTTGATTCATATGTATCACCATTTCTAATTATTAGTGTAACAAATAAATCATTAATTATCAATTATCTATTAAACTTTATATAAATTTAAGAAACATTATATATAATTAATTACTAATTCAATTCATCCAATTTATGACACCTTTGTATAAAAATATTGCTTTTTAAATTTAGATTAACATAGAAGACATTCAATAACTATTAGAAAGAGTCGTATTTATATTGACATTAATACATGCCCACTGACGTTTGATTTTTCTTATTTATACTTGATGGCGAATACGAGGTAAGTCGCATCAAATGTGCAATCGAATGCATTCAATTCGTTTGTTTTGGACTGATTATCTGAACCTGTATTTACCTTTGCCTTTCACCTGCTCCACCAAATTCAACTTTTGGAGATAGCTAATTTAATTGGTGCAAGCCAACTTCGAAGCGTTGAGATAAGACACGATGTCCGCCCGGCTAAACTCTTCGTTGAAGAAACGATCAAAGATAGCGGTAAGCATTTTCCTAATGGAATTGGAGTATGTTGAGCTGTTGATGATGCTTATCGCATCCACGCTATTTATCTTTATCTTCTCCTCACCAAAGTCCAAATTTTGGTCTTTCGAGATCGCTTTTGGCCTTCAAAGTCCAAATTTTGGTCTTTCGTAGCTAAATCTATTATCTTATAGGAATATTGAAGATATTTTCTGCTAATCGGAATTTCGACGGATGTGAGACTTTTATACTGACATTTATAGTGGATAGATGTTTCCCTCAAACCAAACCTTTTATGTAGCCAATTAATCAATGATATATTCAATGTCGAGTTTTTTATAAACAGATCTACCACATTCCAAACATGACTGCGCAACAGCTAAAAATGGAACACAATGGTCGTAGTGGTTGCGCTCTTTGAGCTTTCAAACTCAACTATTTCGCATTCTCCATCAACTGATCTTTCCACTTCTTCACATACCCTTCGAAGATATCCCAGGTAATAAGTCTTTTTCCAATGGAAACGTTCATAGTATGTATTCCTTTCATAATTCGATTTTGGGTTTCCACTTCACACCGCAGGTGATGGTAGTGTGGGAGCCTTCACGCATCTATTTTCGCCATCTGTCTTTCCGTTCTCTCATTTAATCAGAAAAATCCATACGGTAGATATACATCTTAGCAAGCCTGTCACAGAACTTTGCGAGGAAGCGGTGAATACCCTTGATATTCGGATCATCGAGTTTATAATAGCCATGCATATAACTTTTTTTTGACATGAGCTTTGCCTTCTCAGACCATCCTTCAAGTTCGGAAGTCTCATTTACATAGAAAAGCCCAGATACATCATTCATGCCCATGCTTTTCAAAGTGCCCTTCATGAGTTTGTCTCTTCCGAATTTTCCAACCGCGTCAAAAACAAGTCTGCCTCCCGGAAATTTGTCTGCCATTGCAACGACCATGTTCTTTATCTGCTGCGTAGTGAAATAATGAAACACTCCGGCAGCGTATAGAATAGCACCATTCTTTGTATTGATTTTATCCATCCATGAAAAATCGTTCAAATTACAGGCTATATTTTCTTCTCTTTCTCCGGCAGGAATGATCTCATTACGTGACTTTATCACGTCCGGAAAATCAAGGTTATAGATACAGCAGGTTCCGTTATCCGCTGTTCTGCCGGTCATATTCAGTCCACAGCCCAAGTTGACTACTGCGGCTTTCGGATGCGTCTTCAGGTAATCCGCAATTTCCCAAAGCATATCCTTTTCACGCATAGCACCTTCTAATGCTCCAAACTGGTACATGACGCTGTTTTCCTTGCTTTTCAACTTTGAAAAATCATAGTCGATACTCTCACAGATCTTTGCTGCGTATTTATCCTGATACAACGTTGGAAATTGCTCCGCGCAGAGCTTCCGTCCGTATAATGGGATGATCAGCGTTTCTTGCACGCTCCCTTTTTCTATGTGAATCTTGTTCATAAATTACCACCTCTTTTACTATATTATCGCTCCCGCCACTGATGGAAGTGAGGAAGCCTTGTTTTATCATGGCATCCATCTCACAGCCACAACTACCACAACATCTAACTCGGCAACCCAACTCTCACATTTTTTACCCGATCTACCTTTAGATAAGTTACCGAAAAGCGTTCACACTGCTCGATGCCAAATTTGTCCGATCGCCCGAAAACCACAGTATTACTGGGCTTTTTCAGTCATTTTTCTTATTGAGCAACACCACATTCTCAACATGGAAAGTATGAGGAAACATATCAACTGGATTTACTGAAACAATATCATATAAAGAAGATAAATATTTTAAATCTCTAGCTAATGTAGCAGGATCACAAGAAACATATACTATTCTTGATGGTTTAGTTTTAATTAAAATAGATAAAAATTCTTCACTTGCTCCTTTTCTAGGAGGATCCATAATTACTACATCATATTTAACACCTTGATTATATTCATTAAGAATAAATTCTCCAGCATCACCAACATAAAATTTAGCGTTATCTATATTATTGTTTTTAGCGTTATTATATGCATCAATTACTGCTTCTTTAACAATTTCTACACCTACTACTTCTTTTGCAAATTTAGAAGCAATTAAACCAATTGTACCTATTCCACAATAAGCATCTAAAACTAAATCATTTTTATTAATATTAGCTTTTTCAATTGCTAAAGAATATAATTTTTCTGTTTGAAGAGGATTTACTTGATAAAATGATTTAGGTGATATTTTAAATTTAATTGAACATAATTCATCATTAATATAACCTTTCCCAAACAATATTCTTTGTTTTTCACCAAGAATAACATTAGTGTCACGAGAATTAATATTTTGCACTATAGTGGTGATTTCTGGATTAAGTTTTTTTAATTCTTTAATAAAATCATTTCTACCAGGGAATACATCAACATTAGTAACTAGCACTACCATTATTTCATCATAATGAAAAGATGTTCTAATTAAAACATGTCTAATAACACCTTTTCTTTTATCTTCATCATAAGGTAATATTTTATATTTTTTCATTAATGATTTAATAGAAATAAGAATTTTATCTGCCTTTTTATTTTCTATTTCACATGTTTCTATTGGTACAATATCATGAGTTTTTTCTTTATAAAAGCCTGAAACAATTTTACCTTTTTTAGAAAGTTTTATAGGCATTTGAATCTTATTTCTATAACAATATGGGTCTGACATACCAATAGTAGGTTGAACATTTATATTAATACCACCTATTCTTTTTAAACATTCTTGAACTTTATTTTGTTTATATTTTAATTGTTCATCATAACTTAAATGCATAATAGAACAACCACCACATTCATAAAAATAAGGACATTTTGGTTTAATTCTATTTTTAGAAAGAACAATATAATTTTTTACTTTACCAAAAAATATATCTTTTTTTAAATATGTAATTATTATTTCTGCTTTTTCTCCAGGTAAAAAATTATCAACAAATCCGACAATAGAATTATATTTAACTACACCTTTACCATCACTAGATAAATCAATACATTCACCAATAAATTCTATATTAACATTTTTCTTCTTCATATTTTTCACCTTTAAACATATTTATTTTATACAATTAAATTAATAAAGTAAAATTATATTGCTTTAGTTTTAATAATAATTATTTTATAATTAATGTGCATTTTATAAGGTTTATTATGAAAAGAATATTAAAGTTATCTTGTTTAATCATCTATATTGCTTTAAGTATTACTTTAATTTTTGAATCATGTATTACTGGTGATTCATCTACTAATCAAAGTAACGCTGTAGGTGGCACAATCGCTAATGTTTTTAATGATATATCTGGTGATCAATCTAAAAAAATAGAACCAACTAAATTAATCATTGAAAATAAAAATGATTTTAATGATGTTTTTGTTTATGATTCTTATTCTTTAAAAACTACATTAGAACCTAATAATACTACTTTTACTTCTTTAATTTATTCTTCTAGCAATGAAGAAATTGCTAAAATTGATAATACAGGAAAAATTAATTTTTTAAAAAAAGGAATAGTTAATATTGAAGTAAGAAATAAAGAATATCCTCATCTTTTTGATAATATTGAGATTAATGTTAAAGAAGTAATTGCTACTAAATTTAAAACAAGTATTACTAATGCTTTATTTGATAACGATTTAAATGCTTATATATTAGAAAATTCTTTAATATATAATATCAATAACGAATTTATTCCTAATAACACTACTAATAAAAATGTTAATTATATTTTAGATAATAATGAATATTTAAAAATTGAAAACAATTATATTATTCCTCTTAAACATTCTTATAATAAAATAACTAAATTAAAAATAATTCATGATGATATAATTAATGAATTAAATATTATAATTAAAGAGCCATATATAAATGATATAAAAGACTTTAGTATTAATAATGAAACTATTTATGTTGATCAAATTATTTCTCCTACAATTAACTTTAATCCATCATATCCAACATATATAGATTATTCATTATCTTCTACAAGTAATAATATAGAGATAATTGATAATAAAATAAAAGGATTAATACCATCAAAAAACAACATAATTACTTTAAAATTAAATAAATATAATTTATCTAAAGATTTTAATATAGAAATAAAAAATAAAGAAATAATATCTAATATAAATCCTCTTATTCCTTATTTAGTTAAAGGTATTAATAATCAAATATATTTAAATCCAAATCAAAAATATTATGTAGATGATTTTAATTATAAAAGTAATGATGAATCTATAGTAGAAATAAATAAAAATATTATAATTCCTAAAAATGTAGGTAAAACATCAATTATTATTTCTAATTCAAATATCAATAAAGAAATTGAAGTAGAAGTCCATTCACCATTAGAAGATTTTGAATATAATTTAAGTAATACATTAAATATCCAATTAAACAACAAACTAAGTTCAATAATTGAATTTAATAATAATGTTGCTTATTATATTGAAAATAATAATTATATTAAAGAAATTGATAATAATTATGTATTTAATGAAATAGGTAAATATAACTTAATATATATAAATAAAAATACTGGTATCATCAATAAAACCGAAATTAATTGTTATGAGGATTATTCAATAGAAGATATAAATATTAATTTAAAAGAAAAACAAAATATTAAATTTAATACTAATTATCAAGATTATTCTTTTATTACTCCTTCTTCAATAATTATTAATAAATTAAATAAAAATGAATTTGAAATTATATCACTTGATAAAGGTAATTATAACATTAGTATTAATGCATTAATAAATGATGAAATATTATATACAAAATCAATAAATATTAATGTTTTAGAAACTTCTTTAACTAATCAAAATTTATTATTAAGTTGCAATATTGTTAATAAATCAGATTATATTGCTTTAGATAATCCTACTAAATTTACTTTATCTCCTTTAGCAAATTATTATATAAAGCCTTTTGCTTATAACATTCTTGATAAAGAATTATTTAATCAAAATCTATCTAAAATTGATAAAGAAGAATTAACAAAAATAAGAAATAAAGAAATAGATATTAACAAAATAAATAACACAAATATTATAGTTACTTCTAATGATGAAAATATCATAAAAATAACTAAAATTAATGATAAATATAAAATTAATCCTCTTAATATAGGAAAAACAAAAATTCTTATTAAAGATACAATTTCTTCTTTAACTAAAGAAATAGAAATTGGTATTTATAATTATGTTAGATTAAATCAAGAACCATATACTTTATCTGGAAATAATATAACTAAAATTAAAGATAATAATTATTCTGTTATCAATAATTCTTCTATAAATCTCAAAATAAACCTCAATACAGCTTCTTCTTCATATTTTACGATAAATTATACTTCAAGTGATGAAACTATCGCTAAAATTGGTTTAGATGGCAATATATCATTTTTCAAAACAGGTGAAGTAATTATTCATGCCACATGTTATGATGGTAAATCTCCAAAATATTTATATTCAATATCAACAGGTGAAAAAATACTTAATCATGTAGATATTGAAATTATTTTTGAAATAAAACCTCAATTATTAATTACAGATTTAAATTCATTCTTTTTAAAAGTAAGAAAAAGTATTGGTCATTTTGGAGCGTTCTTAGTCTTAGGTATCTTCTCTTCTTTAACTTATATATTATATTTTGATTCAAAAAAATGGAAATTTACTTTACCAATTAATTATCTTCAAGGAATTGGTTTAGCTTTTTTAACTGAACTAATACAATTATTTGTTCCTGGTAGAGTAGGTTCATTAACTGATGTATTAATTGACTCTACAGGATTTATTATATCTAGTACGATTATAATCATTATTTTTATAATAAAAAATTTAAAAAAGAAACAAAAATAATTATTCTTGTTTCATAAATATCATTCTCATAAAAATCAAAAAACAGCCTTGGTGGGCTGTTTTCCTTTTAATTAATTTTATATATTATTTTTTCTTATCATTAGCTATTGTTTCTTTTAAAGAAGCTAATAAACCAGTAACATTAGCAATGTCTGTTGGTACAACTATTTTAGTTGATTGACCATCAGCAACTTTTTCTAATGATTTAAATCCTTCTAATGCTAAATATTCTGCACTAGGATTTGCTTCATTTATTCTTTTAATTCCTTCAGCAGTTGCTTCTGCAATTTTTAAAATTGCTTCTGCTTGACCTTCAGCTTCTTTAACAGCTTGAATTCTAGTAGCTTCAGCATTTAATATAGCAGCTTCTTTTTTACCTTCAGCAGTTAAAATTGCCGCTTGTTTTTCACCTTCAGCAGTTAAAATTGCTTCACGTTTTTGTCTTTCAGCACGCATTTGTTTTTCCATTGCTTCTTGAATATCTTTTGGTGGAAGAATATTTTTTAATTCAACACGATTAACTTTAATTCCCCATGGATCAGTAGCTTCATCAAGAATAAGTCTCATTTTTTGATTAATTGTATCTCTACTTGTTAATGTTTGGTCAAGTTCAAGATCACCAATTAAATTACGTAATGTTGTCGCAGATAAATTCTCAATTGCATTAATTGGATTATCAACACCATAAGTATATAATTTTGGATCAGTAATTTGATAATAAACAACTGTATCAATTTGCATAGTAACATTATCTTTAGTAATAACAGGTTGAGGTTTAAAATCTGCAACAGTTTCTTTTAAAGAAACCATTTTTGCTTTAGAATCAATAATTGGACATAAAACATGAAAACCTGCATCTAAAGTAGTATGGTATTTTCCAAGTCTTTGAACAATCAAAGCATGTGCTTGAGGCACGACAACAATACATCTAACAAAAACAATAATAACAGCAATAATAATAATAGATAAAAGCACAATTAAAGTAATTAATCCTGCTCCTAATTCATCAGCTAAAAACATAATTATTTATCCTCCTTTTTAACAACAATTAATGAATTTCCTTTTATTTCTTTAACAATAGCAACTTCGTCTTCTTTAATAATATCATCTGATTTAATTGTCCAAATAATATCTCTTATTTTTCCTTCTCCATTTTGATTAGGACCTACTTCTTTTAAAACTTTTATTTCATTACCAATTAATGAATCAGCATTAGTTGCATTTTTATGAGTTTTTATTTTTTTCTTAATTAGTTTTTCACTCAAAACAAATAATATAGCAGAAACAATTGCATACACTAAAAGTTGCCAAATATAACTAATATTAAAAGCTGCTAAAATAAGTGGAACAATTGCACTTAAAGAAAACCAAATACTAACTAATTCTTGAGTAGCAATTTCAATAGCTAATGCTATTAAAAAAACCAATATCCAAATAACCATTAACATTATATTTTGGTTTGTTATAGTATCTAATAAAAACATATTCTCCCTCCTCCTTTAATACCATTATAAAATATGCAAAATAAAAAATAAATATTTAAATATATTTAGATCTATATCTTTTTGCATATTTAGTATATTTAAATTCAAGGTTTTCTTCCCCAGTAACTGCAACACCATCTAAATAATATGGTTTACTTACTCCTAATCCTTTTACATCTACTCCACCATTTAAAGTAACTTGTAAAGTACCAGTAGTAAAATTACAATAAACTTTATTTGAATACTTTATTAAATTTTTTAAAGCAGAACCAATAGGATGAGTTTGATCTAATGCTTGACTAGTTTTACTACCTCTTTCAATTAAAGCAGTTGAAATAACAGAAACATTAGGCCTTGTTTTACTTAATAATGGAGTCCCATTAGCGTTAGATGATCCATGATGACTTGAAGTAAGAACATCTAATTTAGATATATTTTCTCTATTTAGCATAGAACTTTGTGCTTCATTTTCTAAATCACCTGCAAAAAAGAAATTTTGATTTTTATAAGTTAATATTAAAGCGACAGAAGTATTATTTATTTCATGGCCATCATAAGAACTAATATCTTTATCTTCTTCTTCATAATAACCAGTATTTAGAAATGTTACATACATATCATTAGTAATATATAATACTTTTCTTGCCCCATTTCTATTATTAACACAATCAATAACAGGAGAATATTTATCAGCTTGTTTAAATCTAGCTCTTGTAGTGCTAACAGCTGAATAATCTCTAATGCAACCATAATCAACTGCGTAAGTAATATTTTTTATGGTGGATAAAGCTGTATTCATACCACCCATATGATCACTATGAGGATGTGACGCGACAACTAATTCTAATCTACCATCGCTAATATGTCGACGTAAGAAATCATTAACATATCCACCATCTTCAGGTGCGCCAGCATCAAGAAGCATATCAAAATCACCTGCTTGAACATAAACAGATACCCCATATTCTTTATGCATTTCTATAAAATAAATATTAACATCATTAATTGCTTTTCTACCTTTATAAAGCATATTAGTTTGACTACCTAAATCACCTGTACCGCTTTTTTTAGGAACCGCTAAAAATGTAAAATCTAATTTACTATATTCAATAGATGAATAAAGTAAATGAACTGTAATCGTAACTTCTGTATCAACATTAACTGAATAATATTTTCCATCATTACCAATAACATTTGTATTACTTGATTCATATTTAAAATTTAATTTTGGAGAAATAATAGAATTAGTATATAAAAACAAATCATCAGAAACATATTTTATTTCACTATAACAATCTTTAATAAAATCTATTCCTTTTTCTTTTATAATTTGTTCATTACTTGAACCATTATTAATATTTGGAAAAGGATGATTATTAATAGTTTGCTCAATATCATTAGATTCAACAAATGAAAATATCCAAGTAGCTTCAGCTATATTTTGATTAAAGAAATGTGCTATATCTAAAACATTTAAATCTATAGAAGTAATTTTTTTAGATTCAAAATCAAAATATATTTCATATTTAATATTGCTAGCAAATAAATAATTTTCATAATTATTATTAAATTCACCGACATTTAGTAAAAAAGATCTAACAATTCCTAAACATTGTTTTGCTTCAATTATTCCTTGAATTTTTTGATTTTTAACATTTTGATTTTTAGATTCTTCAAAAATATTTTTAAGACCAATATAATCAATTATATTTTCACTAGAAAAATTTTTATTATAAGTATTGTTCCCTTCTATATATACAATATTTTCACCTTTAGAATATTCATATAAATTGTATTCATTTTTACATACATTAGAATATTTAGTAGAAATAGTAGAATATGAATTAATAATACCTTCTTTATTTATTAAAAATGTTTCTTCATTAGATGAATTAATACCATCTATAAATAATGTTTTATTTATTTTTATTTCATTATTATTAATATAATTATTAATTATTTCATCATGTTGATTATTTGATAATGTGCAACTAGGCAAAAATAATGTTGCACAGCCTAATATTAAAAGGAATCTATGTTTCATGTATATAACCTCAATATCATTTTACCATATCAAAAAAAAATTCATATAAAAAAAGTACCTATATCGAAATATAAGTACTTATTTAATTTATTATTTAAATAGATTATTGATGTAATGAAACTTGAAGAACTGATCCTCTCCAAACATTCTTACCACTCATAGAATTAAGAACAAAAACTAAATCGACAGCTTTATCAAGATATTCATCAAGCCATGCAAATTCTTTTCCACCATTTCCACTAGAAGAATATAAATTTATTTTTTTATCTGTTGAATAATTTGGTGTATCTGTCCAATCATAAACAGAATAACTATTATATTTTTCATATTTATTTATTCTAGCATTTTTTATAGTAACAACTTTTGAAGTATAATCTGCTGCTTCAGTTGATTCATTAATTTGAGCAACAGTTTTTACTTCATGTTTAGTCATATCAAATGTATAATTTGCATTTTTTTGAACTGTATCAACTAAATCAATGTTTGTTATTTGAGTAGTAAAAGTTAAAGCAACAGGATATGCTGTAGTTGTACCTTTAATAATAACATCATCGCCTCTTTCAACTTTTGCTGCTGTTGATGAGCCAAAACAATAAAGAGCAGCCTCATCACTTACAATATAAAATCCACTTGCATCTGCAGCTTTAGAATTTGTATGAAGAATTTGTGCGACAACACCACGAACAGTTACTTCAGTACCTGTTGCTGAAGATAAAGCTTCTGCAACAGTAATATATTCTGTTGAAATGACTTTTTTACTTACGACAACTGTAAATTCTCTTGTTAATGTAGTATTTTCTTTAGTTGCTTTAACAGTTAATGTAACAGTAACATCTTCTGTAGTTGATTGAGTTACTTTAGCGGTATTTCCTTCACATTTAATCGCGTCATTATTTGATGTCCATTCAAAAGTTACACCACCTTTTCCAACTGAAGGCAATTGAAAATCACTTGTAACATTTGAAGCTAAAGTTAAACTTTTTAAAGCTTCATTAACAATTTGTTGATTTTCATTTTCAACAGATGATGTTGCATTATCACATGCAACTAACATAGTAGGTACAGTAGCAAATAAAGCTAATGCACATAAAACTTTTAATGTTTTTTTCATTTTAATTTTTCTCCTTAATTTATAAACTTAAGATTTGACAACCATGTCACTCTTATAAGTTCCATCAGCTAATAATTCTCTATTTCCTAAAACCAATTGATATGATGGTTCATTAGTAGTAGCAGTTAAATCTTCTTCAAGGTAAATACCCATAATACCAGTTACTGTAACTGTTTTGTTAATATAGCCTTTTCCTTCATAAGCGCCTGCTCCATTAACTTCATCAAGAGAATAACCTGGATTTAATGTACCATTAATACGAACACTCATTGTATTATAAGAACCAGTTAATCCAGAAATTACATCTTTAGCATAAACAGTATATGACATATCTTTTGACATATTTGCTTCTGTTTTTTTACTATTTTTAAATTGAAGATCAATTTTAACTAATTTACCAATATAATTATTTAAATAATCAACACTTAATTTTGTTGGATCTAATGTTATTGGTTCAGGTAACGCAACAACATCTTTTGAATCAGTAATTTTAACAAATGTATCTCTAGCATAAACAATATCAGTTAATTGTTTTTGTCCACCATATTCAGATAATCTACCACGAATATTAATAGTATCACCAACTTTAAATAATGATCCAATTGATTTAGCATTAATTCCCATATAAACATATAAAGGGGTTCCTTGAGCATCTTCAAAATAGAAATTAACACCCACAAATCTTGTAATAACACCTGTCAAAGCAATATATTTGCAATTATTTGTTAATTCATCAAAATTCTTAACTGCATCAGTTATAGTCATTTGAGTAGGAGTAGTAGAATAATCATAATTTGGATCAACTTCACTACCTACATATCTCTTTTTAAGTGCTTGCATTCTTAAATCAGCTTCAAAAAATACATCACCAAGTAACATTGAACCATAATTTTCTTCATGTCTACTATATAATTTTGGTTCTTCTTTTTTATTAGCTGTGTAAACAATACCAGTTTCACCTAAATTACCAGTATAGAATGAATACCCTTCTTCAATAATATCTAATTGATATGAACGATAATTACTTAAATCATTAGCATCATATCCTTGTGGGCAATACCAAACTAAACCTAACCATCTTGAACCATTACTATCAAGTCTAACACCAGAAACAAATGTATCATAAATATTAGTGTATTTACTTGTATCAATACTAGTTGCATCGATAATACATGCTTCAGCATTTTCTAATAAACTTTTTGCATAATTGGATGCTTTTTTACCCCATGGAGCAATTGAAGATGTTGATTCAGGAGTATCAATACCTAAGAATCTTAAAGTAACATAATCATGTTCTTTTTTTAAAGGATTAGTAAATGAATCAGACATACCTTTTGTATAAAATACTGCAGTATCGCCATCAGTAACAGATTTAATATCTACTTTTTCAATTCTATTTTCTAAGAAAGTTTTACCATTAATATCAACATGCATATCCGCAAAAGAAATCTTATCACTGTAATAATGATCAAATGTTGTAGGATCTTTATCAAATAAAGATTCATTATTTGTTGTTGAACAAGAAGCCAACCCTACTAATACTGTAGTTAAACAAATAAAACTTGTAATAATTTTTTTCATATTAGCACCTATTCACATTTAATACCAAATGTTTTAATTTCGTTATATGCAGCAGTCATGACTTCATCAACAGTCTTATTTTGACAATATAATGTTTGAATCATTGAATCAACTTTATCACGAACAATTGATGAACCTGTAAATGCAATATCAGTATAGAAATAATTAATTTCAGTATATGCAGCATTAAAACATTTTGCAGCATTTCCATCAAATGGATCTTCTTCAGCTGCTAAGAAATCTGTAAATACTTTACTTGTTTTAGCACTATTTCTTACTGGTAAATAACCTGTCTTCATTGAGAATTTTGTAGTATTTTCTGTTGAAGTTAAATATCTAATTAATAACCATGCTGATAATCTAGTTAAATTATTAGAATTTTTAGATAAAATTGCACAATTTGTACCTTGTTGAATTGCAGCTTTTACTCCACCTTCTCTTTGAGGAATTGAAGTACATTTTAATTCATATCTAGCTGAGTCATTATTATTAACACCTGCTGTTGATCCAATTGAAATAAATGATGTACCATTTTGTAATAAATTAGAGCCATAAGCTTGGTTTACTTTCTTTGGAATATTCCATAATTTAGCATTTGCTTTTTCAACAAAATAATTTTGAGCAGATTTTGCTATATCATTTTTAAATGTTACTTTACCACCATTTCCATCTTGAGCAGTATAAACTTTATTAGCTTCTTCATTAGAAGAACACCATTGTCTAGCTGTTGTGATAAAGAAGTTTGCTTCTGAATCAATAAAGGTAGGATAATCAACTGATTTAGTATAATCACCTGTTGTAGTCCATTTAAGACCTGTAGAAGATTTTACAGAATTAATTAATTCTTGAGATACATCCCATACTTGATCCCAAGTAGGATTATCCCATTTACCAGTTGTAGAATTAATATAACCTTTAGCTGTTAAAATTGGATCAACTGCTGTAGCGTTATAATACATTACTTCAGTTGATTTATTGAATGGAATACCTACAATATTTTTATTTCCATCACCTGTAGCGTCTAACATATTTTCATTTCGATATGATTCTACAAAATCATCCCAAGCATAATCGCCAGTTAAACCAATATTAGTATCTGTAGAATTTACATATGAATCGAGTGGTAATAAAATATTTGAATCAATATAATCAGCAAAGTGATCTGGATAACCTAATACCATTGTAGGAATAGAATTAGATTTTGTACCCATATTAACTCTACTTCTTAATCCATCATATCCACCACCAGTTGATTTAGCATCAACTTTAATATAGATTTTTTGTTTAGCCATTTCTTCTTGGAAGCTTTCAATAAGTGGTTCTAATTGGCTTGAAATATTGTGTCCAAATGAATGCCAGAAAGAAACTTGAATTGGTTTATCTTCAGTTGAATTAGCTCTTAAATCATCAAGTGTTTTCATTTCAAATGCTTCACCAGCATTTGCAACAGAATTGCCACATGAAGTTAAACTAGCGCTTGCACCAATTAAGATAAATGCAGAGACTGCTAATTTTAAAATTTTATTTTTCATTTTTGCCTCCTTAGTCTATTAAGCGTCGACTATCACGATTTAGTAAATAAATACTAGCCTTTTATACCAGAACGAGAAACACCTCGCATAATATACTTCTTAAAGCAAGCAAATGCAAGAAGTAATGGAATACTTACTACAGTTGTAGCAGCCATTCTTAAATTAGATGTATCACCGCCAGATTCACTAGAGAACATTGACATTAATCCATCAGTAATTAATTTTAATTCTTCTCCTTGTGAAACTGTTCTTGGCCAAATATATGCGTTCCAACTACCAATCATTGATAAAATTAAAACAGTAATAATTGCAGGTCTAGCAATAGGAATCATAACTCTAAATAAATATCTAAAATCAGAATTTCCATCAACTTTAGCTGCATAATATAATTCATTTGGAATTTGCTTAAAATTTTGTCTTAAGAAGAATGTATAGAATACAGATGCTCCAAAAGGTAAAATTAAAGCAATATAAGTATCAAGTAATCCCCAGTTAGCAATAGTAGTAAAATTTGTCATAATCATCATTTCACCAGGAACCATCATAGTAGCAAGCAATAATGAGAATAAGAATTCTCTACCTTTAAATTCAAGTCTAGAGAAAGCAAATGCTGCTAAGATTGTTGTTGATGTAGACAATAAAGTTGACAAAGTTGCAACTAATAATGTATTACCAATATATCTTAATAAAAGAATGTCACCATTTCTTCCAGTTACACTGAATACTGATATGTAATTAGCAAAAACCTCAGAAATATTTTTTGCATGGAAAGGAGTTGTTGCAATAAATGTAACAGGAATTCTTGTTAATTCTTCAGTACTCTTGAATGAAGTAATAATCATCCAATAAAAAGGAATTAAAGTAAATAAAGCTGCGACACCTAAGAAGAAATATATAAAGAATAATTTAAATCTTCTTTTAATTTCATATCTTTTTGCTTGTGCTTCACTTTCAAAATATAATTCAGAATGTTGTTCGCTATATTTATTTTTTTGTTTTTTTACTTTTTTAGTTTCTTCTATTCCTGTAGTTAATACTTCAGCAACTGCTTCTTTTTCAGTATTTTCAATAATTTTTTCTTCTATTATTTCAGGATTTTTAATATCGTCTTTTTCTTGTAACATATTAACCTCCTAATAATGAACTTTCTTTTTATTTGCCCACATTTGAACAAATGTAATTATCATAATAAATACGAATAATATCAATGCAGCAGCAGATGCTGTTGAAAGAAGCGACGCTCCTGTTAATCCACCAGTAGTTACATAATTAAAATATTTATAAATATAACCAACTGCTGTAATAAATGTACTAGATTGACCATTACCCATATCTTCGCCAAATAATGAAACAACTGAAGAATATGATTTAAATGCACCCATCAATGAAGTAATAGTAATATATAAAATCATTGGTGATAATAATGGAACAGTAATTTTAGTAAATACTCTCCATTTTGGAGTAGCATCAACTTGAGCAGCTTGATAATATTGTTTATCAATTCCTTGAATACCACTTAAGAAAACTAATATCTTAAATGCTAAGCCATTCCATATTGCATAAACTGTAATAACAAAAATACCAGCCCAATAAGGAATTGTCGCAGCAGTTCCTGTCCAAGCAACAGGATCACCACCACACATTGTAATAAGTGAATTAACTAAACCATAATCCATTGGTGAGAAAATAGTTGAGAAAACCAAACCAAAAGCAATACCATTAGTAACATAAGGTAAGAAAAATACCACTTGGAAAAAACCTTGTAATACTTTAATTGAATTCAATAAAACAGTAATAAGCAAAGCAATAACGATACTTAAAGGTACCGAAACAAGGACCATTAAAGCGGTATTTCCCATTGCTCGCCAAAATTCAGCATCAGTTAAAACTTTTACATAACTATCAAACCCAAATGCACCAAAATTATCAGTTATATAATTGTAATTTGGGAAGAATGAAACGACAAAAGTATTAATAATTGGATAAAAAGTAAAAATCGTCAATATAATCATTGCTGGAGCAAGAGAAATCAAAGCTTTCCAACCATCTTTTTTCCATTCAAGCATTTGAGAATTATTATTTCTTCTCTTTTTTGTCTTTTTTATTTCATTAGTTGTAGCAACTTGATTTTCCATTATAGAAGTCTCTTTCCGTCTTTATCAAAAATAAAGAATCTTTTTAAACTTACTTTAACTTCTTGTCCAGGTTCAATTTCTACATCACCTGGGACAATAGCTTTACAAGTTGTATCTTGACCTTTAAATTTAAAAATCATTGTTTTATCACGGCCAATATATTCAACCATTTCTACAGTTACTTTATATTTACCTTTTTCATCAACCTTAACAAATTCAGGTCTGATACCAATAAATAAATCAACATTTTCAACTGGTTTATCTTCAACAACAGTTTCAACTTGTTCATTAATTTGATCATTATTAATTTCTACATTTTCAACTTCTTCAACAACTTCTTTATTCTCATTTGGATTTAAATTAATTGTTTTTAATATTTTTTCTTTTAAATAATCATTAAAGAAATGAACTTTACCTTTTTCTACATTGTATGTAGCTGGAAGAATATTAATAGGAGGTGTTCCTAAGAATTTAGCAACAAACATATCAACTGGTTCATTATAAACATCTTGTGGTTTACCAATTTGATGAACAACACCAAAATTCATAACGACAATTTCATCAGAAATAGACATTGCTTCTTCTTGATCATGAGTAACAAAAATTGCGGTAACGCCTGTTTCTCTTTGAATTCTTTTGATTTCTTCTCTTGTTTGTAAACGTAATCTTGCATCAAGATTTGATAATGGTTCATCAAGCAATAATACGTCAGGTTCTTTAACAAGAGCTCTAGCAATAGCAACTCTTTGTTGTTGGCCACCTGATAATTGACCAGGTTTTCTTTCCATTAATCCTTCAATGCCAACAATTCTAGCGTATTCAAGAGCTTTCTCTTCAGCTTCTTTTTTTGGCATTTTCTTGTTTTCTAATGGGAACATAATATTTTGCTTTACAGTTAAATGTGGATATAAAGCATAATTTTGGAATACAAGACCAATTCCTCTTTTTTCTGGTGGATAAGCACTAACTTCATTTTCACCAAAATAAATTTCTCCTTCAGTAGGGCGATGTAAACCTGCAATCATATAAAGAGTTGTAGATTTTCCACATCCTGAAGGTCCAAGTAATCCGACTAATTTTCCAGTAGGAATAGTGATATTGATATGATCAACTGCGACCACATCTCCTTCTTTCTTGCTGAATACTTTAGTAAGATTAACAAGTTTTACTTCCATAAGGATCCTCCTAATACTTTTTAAAAAAGTGTTACAATTTTATAATATCATATATATGATATTTTTCAAACATAAAAGAAAATCTTATTGACAAAATTCTTTATATTTTTCTATGAAAGCGTTTATTTTTATTTAGAAATTTCAAATACCCAATTATGTTTTAATTTTTTTACATTAAAAGATAGAAATTCGTTGCTTATTGTTAATAAATATGAATTTCTTCCATAATAAAATTTAAAAAAATATATATCTTCCTTTTTTTCAAAAACATATCTTAATTTTTTATTATATCTAAAAAATACTTTTTCTAGATTATGTTCAAAATGAGCCATATAATTTTTGTCTTTATTATAAAGAGCCTTAATTAAATTATCTTCTTCCATAATAAAATATTGATAAAAATTATCAATTTCTTTATATGTTTTTTCATCTAAATAAAGAGGTTCATATTTTGCTTCAAACATAATTAAAATGCCCTTGATAAAAAATAAAATAAAACAAATGCTATTGCAAACGAAATAACAAATGATAATATTTTTGCCCACATAGGAACTTTTACACCATCTAATTTAGCTAAATCATCTTCTTTTCTCTTCATTATTCTTCCTCAACAATCATAGTAACTGCTAATAAATCAGCAATACCTCGACTTTTTTTATCAATCAAAAATATAATCATATTAATAGTAATTGGCATAAAAAACAACCAAGTACTCATTAATATATCTATCATAAACCAAGCAATAAATCTAACAAAATGTTGAGCAATACTTGCTTTATTATTATCTTGAGAAACCAATTTTAATTTAAAAATCTTCTCACCAATAGTTTTATCTTTTAATACAAAAGGCATAATTAAATAAATAAGAACATTACTTATCACAATATTAGTGTAACCGCCAATTTTATTAATTTTATCAATATATTTTTTTAAATTCTTATAATTAGAATAATTATATAAAGATATTTCAGCTTTATTTAATTCTTTTTTATAAAAAGAAGCAAATTCTTCATCCTTTTTATCTTGATTAGGAACATAATTACCACTGCTAGTTTGATGAAACAAACCACTTTTTTCTTTAGCCTCATTATAAGAAACATATTTATCAACATTATCTATATAAGGATATGGATCTTTACCATTATATGTCATTTTATAAAATGAATCTAATTTATCATCAATTAAAGTATCAATTTCAATAAGTTCACCTTTTTCTTCTTTAAACAAACCTGAAGAAAGTAATATTTGATTAGCTTCAGAAGCATAATTTTGATATTTTTCATTATTTTGTATAAATATTAATGAATAAATATAACTCAAAAAAAAGAAAAGTCCTAACATTATACAAAAATCAATTAATGATGATAAAATTCTTTTTATTCTAAGATTCATAAGGTCTCCTCAATGATTTATCTATATTCTCTTTTTCTTCATTAATAAAATCATTATATTCTTTCAAATTATTAAAAGGTTCAAACTCACTTCTATCTACTACTTGAGTAAAAGAAATTAAATCATGCAAACAATAACCATTTCTTAAAATTAACATCATAAAAAAACTTATTAAAGGAACAATACCAAATGTAAAAATACCAATCATTATTTCAAAAATAAAAATAGTTAATGATCTTAATAACAAAAATGACCAACCTGCATAAACATAATATTTATCAACAACAGATAATTTTAAAAATAATTGACCAATAGTAGCTTTATATTTATTACATAAAGGAATAATAAAAACAAAAATTAAAATCATTATAAGGTAACTAAAAGCTTTTGAGCTTATTCTCAATATAGAAACTTCATTTAATAAATTATTAATTTTACCATCTTTATAAATAGAAAATGCTTTATTAGTGTTTTTTAATATTTCATCACAAAATTCAATCCTTTTTTCTTCACTAACATCTTCTTTAAATACATATTGATTATCAATATAAGAAAATAATCCACTTTTCTCTTTTTCTTTATTAATATAATTACATTCATCATATAAATAATTAAATTTATCTAAACTAGTAAGATAAAAATCACTTTTATATACATCAGATTTTTGATAAACAAGGCTTTTTACATTATATAAAGATTTTTTTTGTTGATAACAAGAAATAATTTCATCTTCAGTATTTTCATCACTAGCGACAATAACATAATTTTCATCAATAAAATAATATAATCCTGTTTTAACTTGTTCAACAATTAATGTATTACATTTATTTTGAAAAGAGAAACATACATTAAAAAGTGGCACACTACAAGCCATTTCAAAAACAAGACTAGTAATTAAAATAATTACAAAATCTATTAAAAAAGAATATATTCTTTTTAAGATTGAGCATTTATTCGTAGGCATTATTTTTCTTCATTCTTTTCAACAACTTCTGCTTCAATAACATTAGATGAATCAACATTATTGTAAGAAGCATTGTTTTCTTCTAATAATTTTTTATCAACAACAATAGTTTTACAAATCATATCATGAAGTGTCATACTATCTTTATTTGCAACAAGCATGATTAAAGAAATTACTGCAGGAATACAATACAATAAATAAGAACCCATAATATCAATAACAATAATCCAAATTGAACGAAGTAAAATAGTGCTCATATTTACTTCACCTAAATTACTTTCAAATTTTCTAATTTGTAATCCCATAACTTTTTTACCTAAACTTTGTCCACGTAAGAATAAAGGAAGTATTAAAAATGGAATTAAAGCTGCTATACCAATACTTAAATATTTTTTCATGTTTAAATTAAATATTAATGCATTATAACTATTAGCAAAATCTTTATCATTATTTCTCATAAAATTTAAAGCATTAGAATAAGAATAATAAAAATAATTAGAAACATTAACCATATTAGTTTTATAATCTTTAGAAGTAGTATCAAAAATATTTTCTTTTAAAGTAGCAACTTTTGTTGTTTCATCATAATTGAAAATTGATTTATAATCTTTTTTAGCTTCATTATAAGCATTAACATTTTCTTCACTCTTTTCAGAATTAAAATTCGTATAAAATTGAATTAAAATATTATCATATTTATTAAAATCATCAACTGTTTCTAATTTACCCACTTGGTAAACAAAAACAGTATTTTTATTTTCATCTTTAACAACCAAATTAGAATTAATTAATTTTTCTTCATAAATAGAATAATTATTTTTATAATTATCTGAATTTGTAATAATATGTCCAATAACAAAATTTGATAATATAAACATTAATACAAAATATATAACAAAATCAATTAATATAGATAACAATCTTTTAGACATGCTTGGTTTTACGTTTTCAATCATAAATAGTATCTCCTAATGAAATTATATTATCATAAAATCATAAATTTTAATAGTTTTTAATATAGTTTAATAGTGATTATATGAGAAACATTACACTTCATATTTTTTCAAAAAATGATACATTAAAATCAATATGTGAAAAATATAATTGTTCATTAGAAACAATCTATATTTTAAATCCAATTTTTCGTTATTATAAACCTAATATAGGTAACATAATATATTTACCAAATAAAGAAACTGATTACAAATCAGAATTAGAAAAAATAAAGAAATTAATTAAATCTATTTTTATATCTTATATTAACAAATTTAATGATCACCAATTAATAAAAATAGATTTAGAAAAAGAATATATTTCTTTAGCAAAAAAAATATTTAATAATGAGAATTTTATAACAATATTTACTTCAAATATTAATGACATATTTGATTCATACTATTTATTCATAGATTCTTTAATTAATAAAGATAAAAACAAAATTAACGAAGCACAAAAAAATATTGAAAACAAAATATCTAATATTACCAAATTTCTTTCTTTAGAAAAAATAAATTATAATCTTAAAGAAATATCTTCAATTGTTCAATCAAGATTATTAATAATTATCAAATTAGTAAACAATAATTATTATGATGTTTATAATTTATAATTCATCTTTATGACTTTTTAAATATTTTATAGCCTTAAAAATAATTATTGTAACTTTTTGCTGAGTTAAATTATATATTTCAGCAATTTCAGCATATTTATATCCTTTCGCCCAAAGTTCTAAAACTTTTTTATCTAAAGAACCATATTTCTTTTCTACTAAATTTATGCTTTTATTATATGAATCATGTAATTCATAATCTCTAGATAAATTTTCATTTGTCTTAAAATCATAATTTTCAAATAAATCATAATCTACATTAATCCTTTGATAATTATATTCACCTAGATGTTCTTCTCTAATTTTATTAGCAATTCTTCTACTTGCAACAACTAACCAAAAAGCCAAAAAATCAGATTTACTCATATCATAAATATTAACCGCATAAAGAGTTTCGATTCTCAAATAACTCTTAATATCATCATATTCAATTCCTAAAAAAGAATAAGTTTGTTTTATTTTTTTAAATAATTTGTTGCCAAAAATATCACAATAATTAAAAAGAAGCTTTATAGCTTCTTCATTTCCTTTTCTTATTTGCAAAATCATCTCATCACTACTTAACATTTTTGCTCTCCATAATAGCGTTAAAATATAAAGCTGCTGCTACTGAAGCATTAAGAGAATTAACATGTCCTACCATATCAATTTTAGTTACATAATCACTATTTTTTAGCAATAATGGTCCAATTCCTTTACCTTCTGAGCCTATGATAATACCTGTCTTCATTTTATAATCTATATCACGATAATTAGTTTTTGCATTTCCATCACTTGCTACAATCCAATAACCATTTTCTTTTAATTTATTAATTGCTTGGTTTAAATTAGTTACTTTACAAACTTTACTATATTCTATTGCCCCAGTTGAAACATGAGCAACCGTGTTAGTTAAACCCACTTGTCTATTACTTGCAATAATATAACCATCAATTCCAAAAGCATCACCACTTCTTAAAATCGCTCCAAAATTATGAGGATCTTCAATTCCATCAAGGATAGCAATACAAGGGTAAGTAACATTTTCTAATTCTTTTAATAAATCGTCTAATTCATAATATTTGTAATCATTTATTTCGACAATTACACCTTGATGATTATTTTTACCTACCAAATCTTCCATTTGCTTAGAATTTAAATAAGTATAATCAAAATTTTTTTCTTTTATCAATTTAAATATTTGAGGATTTTTAAATCCATTTAACAAATATATATTTTTAATTGTTTGATTATGCATTAAAGCATTTCTAGATGTATTAATTCCGTAAACATAATTTTTCATATTTTTCTTAAAATAATCTCTTAGATTTATTTTCTCCTTAATCGTTAGTATATTAACTAATTAAAACATAATTGTAAAGTATTATTTTTTGTTTTTCCTATAATATTTAAAATCAATTGGTGTTAATTTTAATTTTAATTCTTCAGCAAAAGCTGGTAACATATCAAGAGATTTTTTATTTAATGTTAAAGTAATATGACATGTAGTATTTCCTTTTTTATCTTTAATAATATTTGATCTTATATCTTTAATAGTTACTTCAAAAGCATTTGCTAATTCCATTATATCTTTCAATACATTTGTACTATTAGAACCTACCACAATCATAATACGTGGTGAAACTTGATTAATATGTCTTTCTAAACGCACTAATAAAACTAATGTGATTAAAGAAATAATAGTCGCTATAATTGCTCCTGAAAAATATCCAGATCCACAAGCTAAACCTATACCACCACATAACCATATTGTGGCAGCAGTTGTTAAACCTTTTATATCTGTTCCATTTTGAATAATTGTTCCTGCGCCTAAAAAACCTATACCAGAAACAACTTGAGCAGCTAATCTAGCAGGATCTCTAGCACCTCCACCAAATCCAGGAGCTGAAACTGAAACAATCATTATTAAACATGCACCTAGAGAAACTAAAATATGAGTTCTAAGTCCTGCTGCATGGCCATTACTTTCTCTTTCATATCCTATAAAGCTTGAAAATAATGTAGCGCAAAACAATTCTATAAAAATTAGAATTATATGCCCCCACCAGCCTAAGTTTTCAAAAAAATTAATAATTATTTCATCCATAGTTTTATTTTATAATATTTTTCTTTCAATTAAAAGAGGGCGAATTTTATCTGATTCAGCAAAATTCTTTTCTTCTTTTGCTTTTAAATATTTTTTATATAAATCAATATCATCATTAGTTAAATGAGGTATATCAAATTCAAAGCCTAAAATTGAAATCATATCTTTAATACTAAAGAAGGCTCTTCTTATTTTTTGTATATCTAAAGGTTTACTTCTTAAAGCAATATTTCCTTCTTTAACAATTCTATATAATTCACTCATTGCATTTGCAGTATTTAAATCATCACACATTGCTTGTAAAAAATTATTCATGTCAACATCATCTTTAGAATAATCTTCTAAACTAATATTATTTAATTGTAAATTAACAGCAAGTTTAACATATGTTGAAGAAATTTTATCTAATTCTTTTTTAGCAGATTCAACTAAATCATTAGAGAAATTAACAGGTACCCTATAATGTGTATTAACAAGCATAAATCTTACAACATTACCACCATATAAATTAATATAATCATTAGCTAAAATAACATTACCTAAAGATTTAGACATTTTAACATTATCAACATTAATAAAACCATTATGCATCCAATAATTGGCTATTTTATGCCCTTTAATAGCTTCTTCTTGAGCAATTTCATTTTCATGATGAGGAAATTTTAAATCAAATCCGCCTCCATGAATATCAATTTTTCCACCAGGCACTAATGAATTAATCATAACTACACATTCACTATGCCAACCTGGTCTTCCCTTTGACCAAGGAGAATCAAATTGAATACCATCATTAGTTTTCTTCCATAAAGCAAAATCTAAAGGTGATTCTTTTTTAGAATTTTCTTCAATTCTAGCGCCAACCAATAAATCTTCTATTTTCATATTAGATAAGCATCCATAGTCTTTTATTTTACTTACTCTAAAAAATACATCTCCATCAATATTATAAGCATAACCTTTAGAAATCAATTCTTTAACAAAATCAATAATTTGATTCATTGTTTTAGTAACTCTTGGTTGATAAGTAGGTTTTAAAGCGTGAACACCTTCTCTAGCTTCTTCAAATGCTTTAATATATTTTTCAGCAATTTCAGCTTCAGTTAAATTTTCTTTTTGAGCTTGTTTAATAATTTTATCATCAATATCTGTAAAATTAGATATAAAAGTAACTTTATAACCTAAATACAAAAATAATCTTCTTAAGACATCAAAAACTACAACTGGACGCATATTACCAACATGCACATAATTATAAACTGTTGGTCCACAAACATAACATGTTACTTCTCCTTCATGTAAAGGATGAAAAACTTCTATCTTATTTGATAAACTATTATATAATTTAATTTCCATAACGCTCTCCTTAAAAACTAATAATTCCTAATCCATTTAATAAAATCTTTAAGCCAATTAATATTAATACCACTCCACCTACAATTTCTGCTGGTTGTTTAAATTTAAGGCCAAATACATTACCAATAAATACTCCTAATGCAGAAAGAATAAATGTTATTCCGCCAATAATTAATACTGTCCAATAAATATTAATAGCTAATTCCATTGTAGCAAAAGTTATACCCACTGATAAAGCATCAATAGATGTTGCAATAGCTAAAACAAACATTGTTTTAAAACCAAAATTACCATCAACTTCTTCTTTAGCAAACGATTCTATAATCATATTTATACCAATAATTATTAATAAAATAAATGCAATCCAATGATCATATTTAGTAATAAAATTGCTAATTGCCTCATTTTGTTTAAATAATTTAATTAAGAAATAACCAATAAGAGGCATACTAGCTTGAAATACACCAAAATATCCACCTGCTATCAATGATTTTTTCCAATCCATTTTTTTTAATGTTAAACCTTTACATATACTTACTGCAAAAGCATCCATTGCTAAACCAAAAGATAATAAGATGATTTCAATAATACTCATAAATAATTTCCCATTAGTTTATATATTTTATCTCAAAACCATGTTCTTTAGCAATTGTATTTATAATATTGTTAATTTCTAATTTCTCTTCAAAATTATTCTTATATTCAATTTCTATTACATTACCATTCTTTTTAGCATAAAATATACCTTTTGCTTCTCCATTTTTTAAAACTAAATAATGATAATGTAATCTTATAAAATCTATTGTTATTTTTTTATATTCTTCTAATTTATTAGCCTCCTCAAGAGAATTTTCTAAAGGTGAATCATCTAATAAACTTCTAACAATTTGATAATCATCTTCTTCAACAAGTCGAATTTTAATATCATTATTAATTGTTTCAAAATATATTTTTTTAACTTCTAATTTGCATATAATAAAAGCAATAAAAGATAATACTAAACATATATACACTACAAGTGATAAAATAATATGTTTTAAATCAGTTTCAATACATAAAAATATTGTTTGAATAATAGATAATATTAAATCTATAACCAAAATTGTTTTAATAACGCTTAATTGTTTTTTCATTTTTCCCTCACAATAGATAATAATTCATCATATTTATTAAATATTTTTTCATTATTTTGACTTATTTTTATTTTTCCATAACCATTAGAATATATAGCAACATCAACATTAATATTTTTAGCAAACTTAATATCAACATCCATATCACCAACATACAATACTTTATCTTTATTAAATTTATATATTTCTAGCATTTTATAAAAAATATCTGGATATGGTTTTGTCCTTACTCCTTCTTGTTGGCCAATAACAAAATCAAAAATATCTTTAAAATAATCATCTAAACATCTTTTTACATCATTATTTGGCTTATTAGAAATAACACCTAATTTAAATCCTTCTTTTTTTAATTCATTTAAAGTATTAATTACTCCATCAAATGGTTTAGTTTTGATATTTACATGTTTAGAATAATTAACCATATATAATTTAAAGAATTCATCTTTTAAATTTTCATTAATATTATAATAATCAAAAACTCTATCAATTAAAACATGTACTCCCATACCAATAAAATTTCTAGCATTTTCTTTACTACTTTTATAAGGCAAATTCATTTGCTTTAATGTATCATTTATTGCATCATTAATATCTAATAAAGTATCAAGTAATGTCCCATCTAAATCAAATATAATTGTTTCATATTTCATATATAATTTTTCTCTTTCAAATAATCAACAAATTGTTTTAAAGCATTTCCTCTATGAGATACTTTATTTTTTTCTTCTTGAGTTAATTCAGCAAAAGTTCTATTTAAAGGTGGATAAAAGAAAATAGGATCATAACCAAAATTATTATCTCCTCTTGGAGAAGATAAAATTTCTCCATAAGTTTTACCAACAAAATATAAAGGAGTTTTTTCTAAATTAATAACACACAAAGTACAATTGAAATTTGCTTTATTATCTTTATTTATTAACATTTTATTTATTTCAACAAATTTTTCAACATACGGATGTCCTTCCATAAATCTTGCTGAATGCACTCCAGGAAAACCATTTAATGCGTGAATCTCTAATCCAGAATCATCTGCTACAACTATACAATTAGTATATTTACTAACCTCATTAGCTTTAATAAAAGCATTATCTTTAAATGTTTCTCCATTTTCTTCTGGATCTACAACAATATTAGCATCTTTTAATGACAAAATTTCAACATCATATCCTTTAAAAAAAGATTTAAATTCTTCAATTTTATGCGCATTATTTGAAGCAACAATTATTTTCATATAATTCCTCCTACACATTAACATAATATCAAATTCTTCGTTATTTCGAATTATAAATATTGAAAATTTTAAAAATTATGTTATTATCATTTTGCTAAGCACATATTATCTATTGGGGCTGACAAGGTTTCGACAGGGATATGCAGGGTACAAAGAGCAGTCGGTTTGTCGCGTTAAAGACTAAACGCCTATAAATGGCAACACAAATCGTTTAGCATTTGCTGCTTAATTAAGCCAAGTCCTTTTTGGAAGCAAATCATCAATTATAGAATGGATCTCTCGGTCTATAATTGGTGTAATTTAGAGAGAATAAGTATTGATGATATCTATAAATCAATAACGAAAAAATTATAGGTTAGTAAGAGTTAGATTCGTTTATTAATCTTACCTCTTATGAATTTTATTAGTAAACTAAACTTGTAGTGCTTTGTATGTGGCTATTTCTGGACCTGGGTTCAAATCCCAGCAGTTCCACCATTAGAAAGATTGCGACATATTGTCAACGACATTATGTCGTTTTTTGTATACGTCAAAATTTAACACACTTACAAAAAAATAATAAATCGCTATTCT
>CAJKZK010000008.1 GCA_905204225.1 uncultured Bacillota bacterium | reverse complement strand
CAAATTTAATTGCATCTAAATAAGGAAGTTCTTCTTTAGCATTTGTATATCTATTCTTTAATTCAACAATACCTTCATTGGCACGTCTACCAACAATAATTAAGTAAGGTATACCTATTAATTCCCAATCTTTTAATTTAAAGCCTAATTTTAATTTTCTATCATCTTCAACTACTTCGACTTTATTTTTAACAAATTCATCATGAATTGCATCGCTTAATTTTGCTTGTTCAGCATCATCATAATTAACTGCAATTACACATGTATGATATGGTGCTACTTGTAAAGGAAAAACAATTCCTGATTCATCATGATGTTGCTCAATAATAGAAGCAAAAGTTCTTGTAACTCCAATTCCATAACAACCCATTACCATTGGCTTGGTTATACCTTGTTCATTTAAATATGTACAACCCATTGGTGTAGAATATTTAGTTTGTAATTTAAAAATTTGACCAACTTCAATTCCTCTTTCAGATTTAAGAGGTTTTCCACATATTGGACAAAAATCTCCCTCTTTAGCTTTTTTAATATCTAATATTTCTCCAGAAAAATCTCTATTTAAATTAACATTTACTAAATGATAATTTTCTTTATTAGCGCCAACTACAAAATTAGTCATTTCACTTACTTCTTTATCAACAAAAATTTTTACATTCTTATTTAATCCTCTAGGACCAATGAAACCGACTATTGAACCCAGTGATTTAATTTCTTCATCAGTAGCAAGTCTAATAAATGCTTCACTTGAATTAAGGCTTGTTGCTACTTTAATTTCATTAACTTCAGTATCTCCTCTAACTAAGAACGCTCCAAATGTATCATTATCAGCAGCATAATAAATCATGGTTTTAACAACTTTTGCTATTTGAACATTTAAAAATGAACTAACTTCTTCAACAGTATGTACATTAGGAGTAAAAACTTCTTGTAATTCTTTTAAATCTTCTTTTTCTAATTTAAAACAATTTGAAGTAGCTTTTTCTTCATCTGCTGCATATTTACAATTATCACAATAAATAATTTCAGATTCACCAACATCGGATAAAGCCATAAATTGATGTGATCCATTTCCTCCAATTGCTCCAGTATCTGCTAAAACAATTTGATATTTAATATTCATACGATCAAATATTTTGCAATATGTATCATACATAATTTGGTAAGACTTATCTAATCCATTTTCATCTAAATCAAATGAATAAGCATCTTTCATAATAAATTCTCTACTTCTCATTAAACCAAATCTCGGTCTCATCTCATCACGATATTTTGTTTGAATTTGATAAATGTTTAATGGTAATGATTTATATGATTTAATCATATTCTTTACTAAATCTGTAAATATTTCTTCATGTGTTGGTCCTAAACAATATTCATGTTCATGTCTATCTTTAAACCTAATTAATTCAGGCCCATATTTACTCCATCTTCCTGATGCTTCCCATAATTCTTTTGGTTGCATTGCTGAAGATAAAATTTCTTGTGCTCCACTAGCATCCATTTCTTCTCTAATAATATTTTCAATTTTTCTTAAAGTTCTTAATCCCATTGGTAAAAAATTGTATACTCCAGATACTAATTTTTTTATTAATCCAGCTCTCAACATTAAAATATGAGATGGAATAATTGCTTCACTTGGTGCTTCCTTTAATGTAGGAATAATCATTTTAGATGCTTTCATAAAATACCTCACTATTACTAACCAAATAACATTTTAGACAAGATTAAATAAAAAATAAATACTTATTAAATTAATTTAATAAATAATAAAAAATAAAAATTTCATTATTTTAGTTAATTCTTCAATTACACTTAGAAAAAAAGATATATTTTAGTTGAAATATCGAGTTTAATTTGCTAATATAACAAAGTACGAAATAAATTTATCTTGCTAAAGGAGGTCGTTTATATGTCAAGAGTATGTCCATTAACTGGCAAAGCACCATTAAGTGGCAATGCACGTTCCCACTCTTTAAGAGCTACAAGACGTAGATGGAATGTTAATTTACAACCAGTTAAAGTAGAAATCGATGGCCGTGTTTGCAGAGTAATGTTATCTACAAAAGCTATCAAGACTCTCCGCAAAGCTGAAAGAGCTTAAGTTTCTATAAAAAAATAAGAGCAATTAAATGCTCTTTTTTTATGATTATTTTTTTAAAATATTGTTAGTAAGATAATTAATAAAACATTACATAATAAAAATATCCATTCCATAATTGGTAAAATTGATATTCTCTTCCTATAATATCTTACTGTGCCATCTTTTTCTTCTTTTTCTAAATACATCCATCTTTTTAATGGAGTAAATATTAAGCTAGCTAATAATCCTGCTGCTACAACAAATAATACATATGATAACGCTATAGGAAATTGATTACTTTTCTCAATCAAAATATAATAACCAAACAAAGCATAATTACAAACAGTTAAAGCAAATAAAGAAGATGATGATATTAAATGCATCTTATAATTTTTTAAAGTAATAGAAAATTCAAAGAAAATATTTAATCCAATAACAATAAATATAATTCCTAAAATTACTTCTGTAATACTTTTAAAAGCGTATGGATCAACAAAGAAAAATAAATTCATACCAAAAACTGCATAACATGCTCCCACTAAAGAAGCTATAATTTTAAAAACAAAATTATATTTCATCGTAGGATTATCTTGTAATTCATAAGGAAATTGATTTAAAAAAGAAAATCTATCTTTATCAGGGACATCACTGTATCTTGAATTATAGTTTACTAACCCTAAAATAATTAAAATTATTACTAATGCAGTAAACAATGAACCAATTAAAATTTTAATCATTTTCTTTCTCCTTTGATTGTACGACTAACACTCCACCTTTATGTACATCTATTTCAGCTACACGATCTAATAATTCATTAGAAACAGCTTTTGTTTCTGTAAATTTCAATTTCATTTTTTTCACTTTATATGCTGAATTATCTACACTTATTATAGCCTCTGGAAATCCAAAAAATCCAACATATTTGTAATCTTGTTTTTGAATAATATGTGTACCTTTTTCTAAATATGTTATTAAATTATTATCATCTTCAATAGAAATCTTACATTGAGAATATTTTTTTAATAACAATAATAAAGCATGCACATGATCATATCTTCCTTTGATTGAAGAAAGGATTATCATTTCATCAAAGCCTAATTTTTGCATATAATCAACCCCTGCTTCTGTATCAGTCATATCTTTATGAGGATTTAATCTAACTATTTGATTAGGTTTTAAATAATTTAACGCAATTTGATAATCTAATGTATCAAAATCACCTATTCCTAAAACTGGAGTTAATCCACATTTACTAATTAATTCAATACCTTTTTCTATTCCTATTAATGGAGTGTTAGAATATTTTAAGATACAATTTTTAGAAGCAAAAGAAGTAACAATAACTACTTTTCGCATTTTATCGCCTCAACTTTTTTATCCATATCCCCTTTAAATAAAAATGATCCAGAAACTAGAATATCCACTCCTGCTTCTACACATTTTTTATATGTTGAATCATTAATTCCTCCATCAACTTCTATAACATAATGATAAAATTTCTTTTTAGATGCAAAATATTTAATCTTATCAACCGAATTATCAATAAATGATTGTCCTCCAAATCCAGGTTCAACTGACATCACTAAGACATAATCAACATAAGGTAAAAATTTATCTATTTTAGTAATATCTGTATGTGGTTTAAATGAAATACCAGATTTATGAGTTAAATTAATTTTCTTTAAGCATGAAATAACATCTTCATCATTATTAAAAGATTCATAATGAACAATAATAACATCATTTAATGAATATTCATATCTAGATATATATTCTAAAGGATTACTAACCATTAAATGAATTTCAAATGGTAAAGATGTGTATTTTCTTATTTTATGAAATGTATCATCATTAAATGAAATGTTGTTTACAAATTTTCCATCCATGACATCAAAATGAACAATATCAACACCATTCCTTTCTAAAGAAGATACTTCTTCAATAATTCTCTCTTTATTACAAGCTAATAATGAGGCTGAAACTAAATTTTTCATTTGTAACGATCCTTTCTAAATATTAATTCATCAAATATTTGTTTATAATTTTGATAATGTTCTATAGGAATTATATTTTCATTAACTAATTGTTTTATATAACATTTAGGTTCATTTATATGTAAACAATCTTGATAATAACATTCCCCTTCTTTTATTTTAAAGAATGGGAAATAATCTTTCAATTCTTCTTTATAACAAGTTAATTCTAACGAAGAAAAACCAGGAGTATCCGCTATTAAAGTATTTTCAAATGGTAGAATAATTACTTCTTTAGTTTGATGTTTACCTCTTTTTAATGATTTAGAATATTCTCCTTCTTTTCTAAGAAAATCTGGACAAATTATATTAATTAAAGAAGATTTTCCTACACCAGTTTGTCCCATAAACGCTATTGTTTTATTTTTTATTAATGAATGTATTAAATCAAGATTTGTTTTATTTTTTTTAGAAAAAGGAATTACTTTTATATTAATTTTTTTATATTCTTCTACTATCATGTTAATAAATTCTTCACTAGATAAATCTATTTTTGACAAAATAATTAATGGTGTTATATTATTCATATTTAAATAAGATATAAATTTATCTAATAAATATGAAGAATATTTTGGCTCTTCACATGAAGAAACAATTATACCTAAATCTATATTAGCAATATTTGGTCTAATTAAAGTATTTTTTCTTGGCAATATTTCACAAATCATATTATTTTCAATAACAACATTATCTCCAACAATAGGTTTAATTTTTAAATGACGAAATTTACCTCTAGGAGTAATATTAATAATACTTTTATCTTCTAAAATGACATTATAAACTCCTGCTACAGTTGATAAAATCTTACCTTTCATAATTATTTCCTAAATAGTCTTTCTAATAATGATCTCTTTTTAATTAAAGAAGGTTCTCTTAAAATACGATCTATATCTTTTCTCATTTCAAAAACATCTTTATAACGATCACTTGGATTTTTAGCACAAGCTTTTAATATAATTTTCTCGATAATTAATGGTGTACGAGAATTGTATTTTCTTGGACTAGGAAATTTTTCATTAATATGTTTTAAAGCAACACTAACTGGAGATTGATCATCATAAGGTACTTTACCAGTAATTAATTCAAAAAATGTTATACCTAAAGCATATATATCAGATTGAACGCTTGCAGGAGCACCTTGAGAAAGTTCTGGAGCCAAATAATGTACTGAGCCTACTACTACTTCAGATTTAGTAACTCTTACATTATTATCTTGAAATGTTGCAATTCCAAAATCTCCTAACTTAATTGTATTATCAGAAGTAATAAAAACATTTTCTGGTTTTATATCTCGATGTATCACACCATGTTGATGAGCATGAATAACCGCTGAGCATAATTGATACATTATGTCACATGCTTCTAAAAAAGTAAATTTGCCTCTTTCTTTTAACAAATCTTTTACTGTTTGTCCTTTAATAAATTCATGAACCATAAAAGGTCTACCTTCATAAGTTCCTAAATTAATAATTCTTACAACATTTTGATGATTTAAAGATGCAGCCGCTCTTGCTTCACGTTCAAAGCGAGACAAATTAACAGGATTTTTCATTGTATCTTCTTTTATAATTTTTATGGCTACTTCTTTTTTTGTAACTAAATCAAAAGCAAGATAAACAATCGCCATTCCACCTTCACCTAGAACATCTTTTATTCTATATCTATCAACAATTATATCGCCTTGTTTTATCATTAGAATTCTCCTTTTGAATATAACGCTATGGCTATATTATCTCTTCCACCATTTTCATTTGCTAAATCAATTAATTTATTTATTTTATTAATTAATGTATCATTCTCCATAATAATTTCAATAATATTATCATCATTAACCATGTTATAAAGACCATCGCTACATAAAAGTAAATAATCATAATCTTCTTTAATAAATTTTAAATTAACTTTTACACTACTATAACAACCTAAAGCATTAGTAATAACATTATTTGAAGGATGGTGTAACTTTTGTTCTTTAGTAATTTGACCAGTTTCATATAAATATTCTACATAAGTTTCATCGATAGATTTTTGAATTAATTTATTTTTATTAATTAAATAACATCTAGTGTCACCAATATAGCACATTAAAGTAATCTTATGATGAACTAAAAAACATGAAAATGTCGTTCCCATACCACGTGAAGAATTATTATCACTAGAATATTTATTTAATAATTTATTGGTATTTTTAACTAATCTTTTTAGCCAAATAAACATATCTAATCTACCATAAAATCTTTTCTTTTGTTTGAACGCTTTTACCATGTTTTGTTCAGCAAGTTTAGAAGCTATATCACCTTTTTTGTGTCCACCCATGCCATCAAAAACAAGCATAAAAAAATCATTATTATCATTTTCAATAATACAAGTTGTGTCTTCGTTTCTCTCTCTTATTTTACCAATATCTGATTTAAAGGCAAACATTATAACAAATTCTCTTTCTTAGCTCTTAATTGGCCACATGCAGCATCAATATCAGTTCCAAATTCTTTTCTAATAGTTACATTAACTCCTTTTTTCATTAATCTATCCATAAACTCTTTAGCTCTAGTAGATCTATGATATCCATTTTCACTAACTTCATTATAAGGAATTAAATTCACATAAGCAAAAACTGGTCGTATCAAAGAAGCTAATTCATCTGCACATTCCATAGTATCATTAATATCTTTTAACAAAATATATTCAAAAGTAATTCTTCTATCTGCAGTAACATTATAATATTTAATAGCTTCCATTAATTCATTTAAAGGATAAGCTTTATTAATTGGCATCAATTTAGTTCTTAATTCATTATTAGGAGCATGCAAAGAAATAGCTAAATTAATTTGTAAGCCACTATTAGCATACATTCTAATTTTATCAGGGATTCCACATGTAGAAACTGTAATATGTCTAGCTCCTATTGCAAGAGCTTTTTGATTATTAATAATTTTAATAAAATTCATAACATTATCATAATTATCAAATGGTTCACCAGTTCCCATTACCACAACATGTGTAACCCTCAAATTTTCTTCTTTGATTAAATCGTTTAAAACAAGAATCTCTCCAACCATTTCACTGGCAGTCAAATTTCTTTGTTTTTTCAATAATCCAGATGCACAAAATGAACATCCCATATTGCAACCAACTTGGCTAGAAACACAAGCCACTTGACCATAATTATAACGCATTAAAACAGTTTCAACTTTAGCGCCATCTTCCATTTCTAAAAGCAATTTTATAGTGCCATCATTAGAAACTTGTTTAGTAAAAATAGTTGGTTTAATCAAACAATATTTTTCATTTAATATTTCAATAAATTTTTTTGATATATCACTCATTAAATTAAAATCAGTTATTTGTTTTTCATATATCCAAGTAAACAATTGTTTTGCACGATATTTATTTTGATTTTCTTGAACCATTAGTTCTTCTAATTGTTCTAAAGTTAGTCCGTATATATTAGTTTTCATATTCTATTTTTTTCTTAATAATGCAAAATACACTCCATCACAAGGTACATCATTTGCAAAAATTTGTTTTTCACAAATTAATTCAAATTCTGGATGATTTAAAGTGAATTCTTTAATAATTTGATTTGTTTCTTTCTTAGAATAAGTAAATACTGCATATTCAAGTAATCCATCATCTTTAACAAATTTACTTACTTCTTCTAATTGTTCTTTTTGTGATTTTAAAATATTATCTATATCTTCTTTTTTTAATGTTAATAAAATATCTGGTTTTTTTCTTATTAGTCCAAGCGATGATGATGGAGCAATGAATAAAACTTTATCACAGCTGCCATATGAAACATGGGTAATTAATTGATCTACATTAGATTCAAAAATATCTAATGAGTGCATTTTAAAGCGTTCAACCATAGTTTTAACAGAGTTATAATCAATAACATTATTACAAGCAACATGAATAATACCTTTGTCTTTAATTTTTGTTGCCATATCAATAGCAACCGATCCTTTTTCTTCATTAATTAATAAACAATTATCATTCATTTCTAAATTTAAATTTCTAACAAGTAATTGTTTTGATTCATCTTCTACAAAGAAGAAATTACTAGTAAAAGCATTTAAATCAATCAATTTTTGTTTACCTTTATATTTTAAAGCAGTATCAGTTAAAGTTCCTTTTTCATAAATGGAAGGATATTTTTTTAATAAATCATCTCTACTAGTTAATAAAGTATTAACATTTAAAGATAAATTCACATTTCTTCTAGAAGAAGCAACAGCTTTATAAGCTTTTTTATAACCATAATGCTTACATAACATTTTACATATCCATTCAGGATAAGAATAAGTAATAGCTAATCTTTTATAAATAATTTTATTTTCAAATTCATTAATCGTTAATGTTTTACCATTTAAAGATACAATTTTATTATAAATTAAGTCAGGTGAAATTGTTTCATCAAATGAATTAAGGTCTTCTTTTAAAAATGATAATAGCATTTCATTACTTATTTCATTAACAAAATGATATTGCCCTAAAGCACAAATAAGATAATCTTTTGTTTTTTCATCTTTTATTTGAATAAGTTTGTTTAATTCCCATTCCAAAAAATAAAAGCGATTAACAATGGATTTTAAAGAATCTTTTATGATACGAGTTTCTTTTTCATCATAACCAGTTATTCCTTTATTCATTAATCTTTGAAAAGTTCTTTTTTTATCTTTTATTTCTTCAATATAATTATAAACATTTTTTAAAATAGACATATTTTTCACCCTCCCTTTCTAAAATTAATCTTTTTTATTTTTATCTAATTCTTTTAATTGTTCTTCAAAATTACTAAACATATTTCCTGTATAAACTTCTTCATCATTTTCATCATCTTCTATCATAACACGATTATTTTCAGTTACATATAAAGGATAATCTTCATCAATGTTAGAAGTAGTTGGAGTTAAATACAAAAAATTAACATGAGAATGAACAGAAAAATTTTTTGATACTTCAAAAACACATTTAATTAATTCTTTTTCTTTTACACGATATTTTTCTTCCATTTCAAAAGTAACAATCATATGAAATGAAGTTTGATCAAGTCCACCATGATAAATCATAGAATGCATGCAAGTTAACAAAACATCATCCATAGATACTTGTAATATCTTTGCAACTTTTGGAAGAAGTACTTTTTCAACATCTGCACCTAAAAATTCATCAACACCTTTTAATACAATATTTATCATCGTTTTCACCTCCACGATAAGACCATATATATTTATTATTTAATAAATAATAAAATTAAACAAGCTTTATTTAGTAATCTTCATACGGATTAATATTAATTATTAATCTTATATTACTTTTTTTATTAAAAAACAAGTTTAAATCATCTAAACAAGGCTTTATTAAAGAAAAATCTTTATATTTAATAATTATTTTTCTTCTATATTGATTTTGATATTTTTTGATAAACATATCGCCTGGGCCTACTAAAGAAGCTTTATCTTCTAATTTATCTTTTAAATATCTATAAACTTCTTCAATAACATCTACAACTTCTTCCTCTTTATTACCAGAAACTACTAATAGAGCTAAATAAGTATATGGGGGATTTTGCATTGCTTTTCTTAAAGTCATCTCTTTAGTATAAAAAGTTAAATAATCATGTTTACTACTAGTTTTAATTACAAAATTATTAGCCAAATATGTTTGGATAATCGCTTCACCATTTTTATTTCTTCCAGATCTTCCTATTGCTTGTGTAATTAAAGAAAATGTTCTTTCATTTGCTCTAAATGAAGGAATAGCTAAACCAATATCAGCAAGAACTATTCCTACTAAAGTAACATTAGCAAAATCATGTCCTTTTGCTATTATTTGTGTACCAATTAAAATATCAGCTTCATTATTTTGAAATTTATTTAATATATCATTAGTGGCATTTTTCTTTTTAGAAATATCAGAATCTAATCTTAAAGTTCTAATGTTGGGGAATAATTTTTTTATTTCTAATTCTATTTTTTCAGTGCCAAAACCACCTTTAAACATTTTATTAGACCCACATTTTGGACATTCATGAACCATTGATATAGAGAATTCACAATGATGACAAACAAGTTTATTAATATCATAATGATATGTTAAAGCCACATTACAATTTGGGCATTTCATAACGTATCCACATTTTCTACAACTTACGTATGGTGAATATCCTCTTCTATTAACTAATAACATTGTTTGTTCATGATTATTTAATCTTTCTTGAATAGCATTTTTTAATGGTTTAGAGATTAGCACTGATTCTTTATCAATATTATTTTTATTACTCATATCTACTACTTGAACGTTAGGAAGAGGAAGATTATTAATACGTTTAGTTAAATATAATTGTTTATATACACCTTTTAAAGCTCTTGATTTTGTTTCAAGTGATGGAGTGGCACTTCCTAAAACAATTTTTAAATGATGATATTTTTGTCTCATTTTAGCAACATCTAAAGCATTATAAAAAGGGAGCTGATCATCTTGTTTATATGTTTCTGAATGTTCTTCATCAATAATAATTAAACCTATATTATCTAATGGTGCAAATATTGCGCTTCTTGCACCAATAACTATATCAACATCCCCATTTTTTATTTTTCTATATTCATCATATCTTTGACCGGGTGTTAATTTACTATGTAATATTGCAATTTTAGAAAATCTTTCTTGAAATCTTTGTACCATTTGATAAGACAAAGAAATTTCTGGCACTAGCATAATTACTTTTTGTTTGTTTTCAATAATTTTTTCTGCTACTTGCATATATACTTCAGTTTTTCCACTACCAGTAACTCCTTCAAGTAAAAAAATGTTCTTATCATCATTTAAAATTGTATTATAACAAATAAGTTGCTCTTCATTTAAAACTAGTTTTTTTTGTTTTTCTACATCAATTAAATTTAATCTTTGTTTTTCTACATTATAAATTTCAACTTTATCTTTTTTTATTAATTGTTTTAATAAAGAAGATGAACAATCACATTTTTTAATTTTTTCATTTATAATTTTCATTAACAAATCAGCTTGTTTTAAAGTTAAATTATCATAATTAACATTTTCTTTAGCTCTTACAAATTGTTCATAAGCAATAGATGGTTTATTTTGAGATGATAATGATGGTTTTAATGATGGAGGTAGCATGGCCAAAAAAACACTTATTCTTGGTGCATAATAATATTCAGCAATTTCTTTAGTTAAATTATTTAATTCTTCATTTAATAAAGGAATTTGATCTATTACTTTTTTTATCTTCTTTAGTTCAAAACCAGTTTTATTTTTATAATCTATTTCATCACCTTGATAATCAACTATATTAATTACTATTCCACAAATATCTTTATGAGCAAAAGGAACAATTACTCGACAAAGTAGATTAATTTCGCCATCATAAACATACGAAAAAAGGCGGTCTAATTTTGATGTGGAATACTCAATTAATACTTCGTAAACCTTCATCTTACCTCCTTTAATTATTTAATTTCACTAGCTAATGACATATGTTTTTTTATAATTCTTTTAATTTGGTTAGTTGCTTTGTTTAAATTATCATTAACAACTTTATATTGATAATGTTGCTTATAAGCAATTTCTCTTTGAGCTTTTAATAATCTTTCTTGAATGACATCATCTGTTTCAGATTTTCTTCCTCTAATTCTTCTTTCAAGTTCTTCTAAAGATGGAGGAACTAAGAATATAGAAATAACATCATCACCTTTACATTTATTTAATACTTCTTTAGCGCCTTCAATTTCAATTTCCAAGAAAACATTTTTGCCTTCATTACGAAGTTTTTCAACATAATCAAGAGGAGTACCGTAATAATTACCGACGAAATATGTGTACTCTAAAAATTTGTTTTCTTCAATCATTTTCTTAAAAGTTGGAATGTCAACAAAGAAATAATCAACACCATCTTTTTCCATATTTCTAGGTGCACGAGTTGTTACAGAAATAGAATAAGCAAGATTTAAAGATTCATCTTTAAAAACTTTTTTTCTAACTGTTCCTTTACCAACACCAGAAGGCCCAGATAGAACAATTAATAAACCTTTTTTCATTTAAAAATCTCCTCTATCTTAAAATTTATTATATCATATCTCAAAATAATATTATAAATCAACTTAGAAAAAGCAATTTTCATAAATAATTATTTTAAATTAAATAAAAAGATGTAAAATATATTTTATGGGAATAGCAAATTATACTTTAAAGACCATTTTTGATGAAATAAAAGAAAAAATTCTTTTTAGTAAAATAGAAAGAATCATCAATATTTCAAATACATCATTCATCTTTTCTTTATTTAAAGAAGGAAAATGTTTTGATATGCTTTTATCTTTAGATCCTACTTTACCAATAATATTAACTTCTAATAATTCTAAAACATATTCTATTAATCAAAATGATTACGCTACAAATATGTTAAAAAAATATTTTGACCATGGAACTATTACTAAATTAGAAAAATTACCTAATGATAGAATAATTATTTTTAACATAAAAAAATGGACCCCTTCATATCAATTAATAGAATCGAAATTAATTTTTGAATTATTTCCTTTATCTCCTAATATCATTATTACAGATTTAAATAACAAAATACTTGATGCTTTTAAAAGATCGGAATCATTAGAATCTAAGCATCTTATTTATAAAGGTTTAACATACACTTTTCCTAAAACAGATAATAAATTTTTTGATGAAAATACTTCTTTAGAAGAATTAAAAAATAAAGTAAGCCGATTAGAATATAATTATTTAGCCTCTTTAGATAATGAAAATTATAAATCAGTTTTAGCAAAAATGCTTAATAATCATCATTATTATCTATATAAAAAAGATTTAACATGTTTTTGTATAGATGGTGCCAAAGAAATTACTTTGAATGAATTATTTGATTTAATAAAAGATCAAAAAATATTTGAAAATAAAGAATCAAAGCATCATGAAATTTTTAAATTAGTTGAGCAAAAAAAGAAGAGTTTAGAAAAAAAATTAATTAATTTAAATCATGACCAAGAAAAATTTTTAAATGGTGAAAAATATTTAGAATATGGTAATTTGTTATTTATTGGTTCACCAACATATCATAAAGGTGATAAAAATGTAATTATTGAAAACATTAACATCCCATTAGATGAAAAATTAGATTTATCAGGAAATGCTCAAAAATATTTTAAATTATATAAAAAAAGTAAATCTGGTCTTGAACAAGTTGAAAATCAAAAACAAATTGCAAGGAAAGAACTAGTTTATTTTAACAATATTTCTCAACAATTAGTTTTTGCTCAAGAAAACGAAATGCAAGAAATAATTTTAGATTTATGTGAGAACCATTATATTAAAGAACATAAAGTCCAAAAACAAATGAAATTAAGACCTAAAAATAAAAAATTTACTCCTCATTTTATAAAATTAAAAAACGGAACAAAAATTGGATATGGTTTAACATCTTTTCAAAATGAAGAATTAACTTTCTCTTTAGCAAATAAAGATGATTATTATTTTCATATTAAAGATTATCATGGTCCACATGTGATTATATTTTCAAATAATCCTAGTGATGAAGAAATGTTAATTGCCGGTGAAATAGCTTGTTATTTTGCTTCAATTAGTGCAGGAGAAGTTCAATATACTCAAAAAAAATATATCAAAAAAGTGCCTTCTCAACGTGGATTAGCACTTTTAAATAAATATAATATTTTAATAATAAAAGAAATTAGACCTTCAACTATTGCTCTATTAAAAAATAATTAATTTTTTGATATTCTTCTTGTTTTCATTTTCAAATATGATAATAATTCTGAATCATCAATCAAAATTGATAATTTATCATAAACTAATTGATGATAATTATTTATCCATTCAATTTCTTCATCATTTAACATTGATAAACATAATGCTTCTACACCTATAGGCATATAAGTAATTGTCTCAAATTTATAAAATGTACCATTTTCATTTTCAAACGCATTGACACATAATAAGTTGTTTTCAATTCTAATACCATATTTGTTAGCTTTATAAACACCAGGTTCAATTGTTGTAATCATACCAGGCACTATTTTATCTTGATCATCTCTTTCAGGAACTTTTTTATATCTAAATCCATTTGGTCCTTCATGAACATTTAACATATAAGAAACACCATGTCCAGTACCACATTTATAATCAAGTCCTCTTTCCCACATAAATTCTCTAGCTCTAATATCAATTGTTTGACCTGTTGAACCATCTAAAAATATTGTTCTTGATAAATTAATTAATGATTTTAAAGTTAAAGTATAATCTATTTTATATTCTTGAGTAGGTTCACCAATTAAAAAAGTTCTTGTAGTATCAGTAGTTCCACCATAATATTGGCCTCCAGAATCCACTAATAATTCTATTTCATTATTAGATACTATAGAATTATTTTGTTTAGTAGGAGAATAATGCATTTCTGCAGCGTTTTTTCCGACTGCAGCAATAGTATTAAAAGATAATTCTATTAATTTACTAGATTCGTATCTAAATTCTTTTAATTTTTCAGAATAATCATATTCATTTAAATTTTTAGAAATATTGTCTTCTAAATATTTATTGAATTTTAATAACGCAAGTCCATCAATTGCTTGTATTTTTTTAGTGTTTTCTATTTCTACATCACCTTTAATTGCCTTCATTAAATATGATGGGTTTCTTCCATTAATAGGTCTATTAAACAATGAATAAATTAAAGCATTTACTTTGCTAGGATCTAACAATGTTGGAACATCTTTATGTTCATTAATAAATGAATAAATTTCATCATAATTATGAATAAAAACATTTTTAATTTCAAAATCAATTTTATCTTTATCAATAAATAAATGTGTTCCATATTTTTCTGAAATATATAAATAAGAATAAAAAACAGGATTACAAGGAATATCATTACCTCTAATATTTAAAATCCAAGCAATATCATCTAGTGTGGTGACTAAATTAGCTTCAGCATGATTTTTTTTCAATTTTTCTTCTATTTCATTTATTTTTTCAAAATAAGATAAAGAAAATAATTTTTCATCAATCTTATAAACTTTTTCTTTGCTTAATTTTTTTTCATGTTCAAGAGAATAATCAACATTTTTAATTTCTATGCCATTATTAATAAATTTATTAAATGTATTTTCAGAAATCATTAATGTATTAATTCCTAAAGGTGTTATATGATTTTCATTAATAAATTCATCAAAATTTAAAACACCCTTATCACCTACTCTCATTACATCAATACTAGATGAAGACAATTCTTTTTCAGCTTGTAGCCAATATCTTCCATCACAAAATAAATATGCATGATTTAAAGTGATTAAAACCTGTCCAGCCGAACCAGAAAATGGACATGCATTCTTTCTTTCTTCTAAAAAATATTCTCCAGCATATTCAGAAGCATGAGGATCACCAGTAACAATTAAATATCCTTTTAATTTATCTTTTTTTAATTTTTCTCTAATCAAATCTAAATTTTCTTTTTTAAACATAAATTTTTACTCCTTTAATAAAAAATCAGCACCTTTAAAAGTTTCTTCAGTCGCTAACAAAAAGAAATCTTGTTGTCTACAAGCTTCATAACTAACTATAGCAACACAATTACTCAAATTAAGACTTCTAGCGTTCCTTTGCATTGGTATTCTTAAACAATGTTCTAAATGATTTTTTAATATATCATAAGGAATTCCTGTTGATTCCTTACCAAACATAAAATAATATTCTTTAGTAGGTAATGAATAATCTTCATCTGAATATACTTTTTTTGCATATCTAGTTATATAAAATATTTCTTGATTAGGATGATTTTGATAAAATTCTTCTATTGAATTATATTCTATTATTTCACAATCAAGAAAATAATCCATACCTGCTCTTTTAAAGCTTTTCTCATCTAAAGAAAATCCAAGTGGATGAATCAAGTGTAATCTAGCATTAATTGATGCACAAGTTCTCACAATGTTACCACAATTGCCAGCAATTTCTGGTTGATACAAAACAATATTTATCATAATTTAACCTCATAAAAATAATACTATTATTTAAAATTTTATTAAAGTTTATTTTTAATTTATAATTAGATTCTATAATTTAAATATGAAATTATTATTATTTTTATTACCTTTATTTATTACTCAACAAAACAACCTTATTTATGATGCTAGAAATGATAACATTGTTACACCTGTTAAAGATCAAGGTTCAACTAATTTATGTTGGGCTTATGCATCCATTAATGCCAGTGAAACATCTATTTTAAAAGATAAATTATCTACCAATGTTAATCTTAATCCTACTTCTATTGCATATAATCGTTTTTATAGAAAAGAAGAGCCATTAAACAATGCTTATTTTGAAAAAGAAAATACTTCAGATTATCTTAAAACCAGTGGTAGTCCTTCAATTGTTACAAATTTATTTTCTCAATGGTATGGGCCAACTAATTATAATGATTCAGTAAACATAGACCCTTTTATTTATAGTGAATACAAACTAGAAGAAGCAAATTATATTGATACAAATAAATTTACTTTACAAGAAACAATTAATCAAATTAAAGAAAATATCATTAATCATGGTGCAGTTACTTTTTCTTATAATAACAATAGAGAAACTAAATATTATAACGCTATAGAAGATAAAATGGGTATTAGTCATGCCTGTACTATTATAGGATGGGATGATACAATTGATGCTAATAATTATTATCCTAAAGCTAGTAATCAAAATGGTGGTTGGTTAATTAAAAATAGTTATTCTTCATTACCTTATTTTTATTTATCTTATAATAATTTAAGTTCTCAATGTTATAGTTTTAAATACGCTAAAAAAGATAAATATGATTTTAATTATTTTTATGATGGTATGTTAAATGATTCTATTTCTACAAACATAACTAAAGCAAGTAATATTTTTAAGGCTCAAAAAGGTGATAATAAGGATGAATATATAAAAGCAATTAATATAAGTATTAATGGATATAATGTTAATTGTAAGCTTGATATATATACTAATGTAGAAAACGATAATCCTGTAAGTAAAAATCATTATTTTCAAGAAGAAACATTTAAATATCCGGGTATTCACACAATTGAATTAAATGATTTAATTAAAATTAAAAAAGATTCTTATTTTAGTATTTGTTTAAGTGTAAGTAATTCAGATAACGATGCTTCTATTGCAGTTTGTAATGGATTAGGTAATAGTTATCGTTATAATACAGATTGGGTCAAATATAACTATTTTACTCCTAGAATTAAAGCATACACAATTTTAAAAGAAAAAAATAATTTTGATTTATCTCAAGCAGAAATAAATTTTAATGATAATTATTATTATACAGGTTCACCAATTAATCCTAATATTGAAGTAAAACTTGACAATAATATTATTAATAAAGAAAATTATTCTCTAGATATTGAAAACAATATCAATGTTGGGCAAGGTAAAATTACTATTTCTGGATTAAATAATTATTATGGAAATAAAACAGTATTTTTTAATATTAATCCTAATGATATTAATAATTGTTTATTTGAATTAGATAAAAAACAAAATGTTTATAACAAAAATAAACAATTTAAAGATTTAAAAATATCATTTACCAATATTTTATTAATAGAAAAACAAGATTATATTTTAAATTACGATAATAATATTAATGCAGGTAATGCGACTATTTTAATTACAGGAATCAATAATTTTACAGGCACTAAAACAATAAATTTTATAATCGAAAAAAGTGATAAACCCGATAATATTATTACTTCTGTTGAAGTACATAAAAACCAAAAAACATTAAATGACATTCCTTTACCATCTTCTTTTCAATGGGTAAATAATCAAACGCTTCTTAATAAAGACATTAAATATGCTAAAATTGAATATATTTTAGATGATAAAGAAAATTATAAACAAACAATTTTTGAAGTAAAATTAATTTACGATAATGATTATTTTAAAGAATTTAATCCATTAATTATTATTTTACCCTCAAGTATTGTTTTAATATTGTTAATAATTTTATTTAAGAAATTGTTTTTCTAAATATAAATAATTTTTCTTTAAAATATTTTTTATAAAAGGAATGCTTAAAACTAAATCAGAACAAATCCATGCTGCTGGATCTGCAGCACATAAGCTAATAAAAGCAATAGAAGGTGCTAAAGCATCAACATTACCATTGCAAAATAATTTAGGAACAAAAATACAAACTAAAATTCTACCAACTAATTCAGCAAAACCTGCAATTAAAACATATTGAGATTTTCTTATTCCTTGAATGCAATTTCTTACAATATAAATAAAACCGACAAAAATAAACATAATAAAATCAACGTAAATATAAGAATTACCATATCTAATAGTTTCACTAGTTACTTTATCTGGACTTAAAAACACATATAAATAAGCACCATTAATTGTTAATAAAAAACTAATGCAAGAAGAAATAAAAGCAATTATAACCATCATTAATAGAGCTTGTAATGTACCTTTTTTTACTCTTTCATAATCTCTAGCGCCTAAATTTTGAGCAGTAAAACTAGTCATTGCTACTCCTAATGCATTTAAAGGTGTAGAAATCAAATAATACAATTTATTAGCAGCTCCAAAACCATTTTGAGCCGCATTAGATACCATTACTCCATCAATCATATCAAATTTAACAACCATACTTTGCAACACAATTATACCTATTGCTAAAACGGAAAATTGCAAACCTAAAGGTATACCTTGATATAAATGAGATGTAATATCTTTTAAATTAATTTTAAAATCTTCTTTATGTAATCTTAACTCTTTATATTTAATAAATGTATAAATAAAACAAGCAATTGTACTAATTACTTGTGCTAAAACAGTAGCAATTGCCGCGCCAAAAACGCCCAATTTAAAAGTAATAATAAATAATAAGTCTAAACATATATTTAATATTGTTGAAAATAATAAAAACATAAGTGGTGTAAATGAATCACCAATACTTCTTAAAAAAGAGCAAATAAAATTATAAAATAATTGTCCTACAATACCAGCAAAAATAACAAAGCAATATGTATATGCTGCTTCATATACATCTTTATTATTAGGTGTAATATTAATAATTTTTAACATAGGATTTAAAAATAATAAGGCAATAATTGTTAAAATGATTGATAAAATTAATGATAAAATAATTTGAGTAGCAAAAGATTTTTTTACACCTTTTATATTTTTTGAGCCTACGTTATTAGAAGTAATAACACAAAATCCCGCAGTAACACCAAAAGCAAATTGCAAAAATATAAATACTAGAGATGTAGTATCATTTACTCCTGCTACTTCACTTGAAGATAATGTTTGTCCTACAATAGAAGCATCTGAAATAGAATATATTTGTTGTAATAAATAAGACAAAATAACAGGCAAAGAAAAAACTAATATAGTTTTCCAACATGTTCCTTTAGTAAGATCAATAGGTTTAAAAATTTCTTTTAATTTCAAAAACATTTCTTTCATAATTACTTCATCCACGAAAAAACATTTTACTCTTAAATATTAAATTATCAATACATTTTTTTCTTATTGATTATATTTTTTATCTATATTTAATATATTAAATTTTTATAAATTACAAATCTTTGTTGGATTATAAAAACAATGATGTCTATATCTACCCACTAATGTTCCATACCAATCTTTTTTACAAGATTTACCTTTTCCAGGATTTTGAAAATATAATGCTGAATATGCTGGATATGCTCGCCAATATTTTATACAATCATAAGCTATTTTTCGTTCTTTAGATCTAGCTTGAGCATTAAATAAAGAAATGCTTATTCCTTCAAATTGATTTTTTTGATATATAGCTTTATAAATAGTGTCAATTTTTTTAAATGGTTTACAAGTATATACAACTCTATTAACTACAACATTCCCTACAAGTTTCATTCCAAAAATACCTTCTCCTACAGCTTCAGCTCTCATTAATCTAGCTAGTAAATTTATCTCATTTGTAGTATGTCTTATTCTCATATAATCACCTCTTTATTTTATGACAATTAAAAAAAGAAGTGATTTTTTTCACTTCTTTACTTATTTTTAGTAAATGTCAATTGTGCACTTGTGCTACCTAATGAATCAACTTTGAAATAATAAGATATTTTATTTCCTTGATTATCAATTATATTTTTTGATGATTCAGTATCTGTTTGATATACAATCTTACTGCCACTGCTAACTAATTCTATTAAATAATTTGGTTTTGCATTTTCTCCATAAAATGTATTATTGTTTCTAACACTATAATATTTTTGATTTTGTTCTATAAATTCATATAAAGAACTATCAACATGATACATTACCACACCTCGATAAGAAAAATAATTGCTATCTTCATTTAATCCAGTATTTTTAAAATACATTAATACATAATATTCTTGATAAGCACCTAAATTATCATCCCAATTATTAGCAATTATAATGCTATCACCAGCTTTAGAAAAATCATCTAAAGTAACTGTTGTTGATGTCTCAGTAGTAATTAATCTTGATTTAGTTATCCAACCATAATTAAATTTTGTAAATGGATTATGATCACCAAAATCACTATCCATAACATCTCTACCATCTAATGGACTACTATTATTAGAATTATTAACATAAGATGTATCGTAATAATCATCTGCACCTAAAACATGACCAAATTCATGAATAAAAGTATAAGTATTGTTTAGTGTCTCATTAAATCCATCTGATGTTTCTTTTAGAAAATTATAAGATGACCACAAATAATCTTGCATATATAATCCATCATATTTAACATCAGCATATGAATAATTCCAATTTCTATAAGCCCATTGAAGAGTAACATCATAATTAATATCTAGAGTATTAATAACTACTATTGCATCAATAATTCCATTATTATCAGAATCATATTTACTTAATTTTTCCCCTTCATTAATTAATTCTTTTAATATTTCATTTATTATTATTTGATCTTGATTTTGTTTCTTAGACATTTCTATATAATATGAACTGCTTTTGCTTGGAGAATACCATTTATCTAATACATCAAAATTAAGATTTAACTTACCATAACTTGAAATATTATAAAATTCACTAACACTTGGATATTTTAAACTAGATGATGCTTTTTTACCATTGAATGCTGTTTTGATATTTTCAATACTATATCCATTTGTACTTGCTTTTTTATCAGAAAATTCTATTGGTAAAACTAAAACATTTACATCTCCAGTAGTAGGACATCCACCTAAATAATTTTTTTGATCAGAAACATCTTTAACATATTTTGCTTTAGTAAAATCAACATTATATACATCTTGTCCTTTAGGCAATCCCTTATTTTCATTAATAAGATTAGTATTATTATCACCATAAATATACATAGTTACCGTTTTACTTAAAGAATTTAGACTAATTTCTATATGGCTTCCACCTTTAGAATAAATATTATATAAGCCATTATCATTATAAAATCTTTTATGAGTAAAACCATTCTCTTCTAATTTATTTAAATATTGATCATATGTATTAGTATTAACATTATAAACAGTATAAATAGCCTTATTATAACCATATTTACTAAAAAGATTTTTAACTTCAAGTTTATAATTAGTTTTATTACCAACATTTAAAAATGGAATTTCTAAATTAAAACAATTTAATAAGTCTCTTTTTTCAGTATCAGTAAATGTTTGAATATTTGTTTGTGTTGAGCTTGAGCTTTTTGAAGTTTGATTCAAGCTTGTTGAAGAAAAACTATTAATTGTTTGGCAACTAAACAAAGTTAATAAAAGCAAAGATAGAATTGATATTTTCTTGTTAAATTTCATAAAGTCTCCTTGTTATAATAAAAATATATCATTTAGACATATATCTAATATAAAATGACATAATTAATTTTTAAATATTTTTTTTTACTAAAATTAAACTTTTTTATAGTTGAATATATTTTTTTATAGTGTTAGAATAATGCGGTACAAGATATTTATTTATCTAAGGAAGGTCTATTTATGAATCAAGTTTTATTTCTTGGAATCTTACTTCTTCTAGGGTTAATGTCCACTAGAATAGTTAAACAAGCTAAATTACCTAATGTAACTGGCTATTTAATTATAGGTTTATTGGTAGCAATACTTTGTATTGTTATTGATACTTTAACAGGAACAAAAACATTAACAGAAAGTTTAAATACATTAAACAGTTTTGTTTCTGATGTTGCTCTTGGCTTTATTGCACTCTCAATTGGTGAAGAATTTAAATTAGCAAAACTAAAACAATATGGAATGAAAATCATTTCAATCACATTATTACAAGCTTTTGCTGCAGTAATATTTGTTGATATAGGATTAATTATCTTTTGCTTATTAACAAAACAAAGTTTAGCAATTGCTATTTGTTTAGGTGCTATTGCTACTGCTACAGCTCCTGCTGCTACTATTATGGTTATTAATCAATATAAAGCAAAAGGACCACTTGTAGATATCCTTTTACCTGTTGTTGCTTTTGATGATGCAGTTGGCTTAATAGTATTTGCAATTTCAATTGCAGTAAGTAAAGTTATTGTTACAGGTGCCCCTATAACATTTATGTCCGTTTGTGTTATGCCATTATTAGAAATATTAGGTTCTCTTTTACTCGGATTTGTTTTAGGTTTAATAATGCATTTTATTGTTCGTATATTTAAATCAAGAGACAATCATGCTATTACATTAATTGCATTCACATTATTAGGTGTAGGCGGATGTGAAGCCTTAAGTCAAATTGTTATTGATGGTCAAGCATTAGAATTTTCTAATTTGTTATGTTGTATGATGATTGGTGCAGCTTATGTCAATTTATCAAAAGATCAACAAGAAAAAGAAATTGTTGATAGAGATTTTGGTTTAATTAGTCATTGGACTCCATTCTTATTTATGTTATTCTTTGTTTTATCAGGATGTCATTTAGCAACAGCTGCCGAAGAAATATTTATGAATCAATCAAGTAGTAGTATTTCTATTTGGATTGTTGTTGTTGCTTTAGCTCTCTATTTAGTATTAAGATCAAGTGGTAAATATTTTGGAGCTTTCATTGGATGTAAGGCTACTAAAAGACAAAAAACAATTACACATTATTTAGGAATCACTTTATTACCACAAGCTGGTGTTGCTATTGGTATGGCAAATCAAATATCAGATATGGCTGCTTTTAAAGAAGGTGGAATTGGTTCTGCTATTGTAACTGTTGTATTATGTGCTACATTAATTTATGAATTAGTTGGACCATTACTTACAAAATGGGCTCTTGAAAAATCAGGTGAAATACCAGATGAAAATGGTGTTTATCCATGCGAAGAAAATCCAGATCCAATTACTTTAAATGAAAAAAAATAATTAGTGCAATAACTAAGAATTAAACAACTCTTAATTGAGTTGTTTTTTTTTATTAAATTTTTTATAATTAATTAGAATTCGGAGTAAGTAAATGGAAAAGATATTAAATGTTGGTATTGATGTTGGTTCAACAACAGTAAAAATAGTCATTTTAGACATTAATAAAAACATTCTATATTCAAATTATATTAGGCATTTTTCTCGAGTTAAAGAAACTGTTTTATCAGAATTAAAAAAAATCAAAGATCAATTTAATGACTTTAAATGTAAAGTTTCTATAACTGGTTCTGCCGGCTTAGGATTGTCTAACAAAGCCAATATTGGATTTGTACAAGAAGTCCATTCTTCTTTTATAGCAGTAAAAGAATATTATCCATCAACAGATGTTGTAGTAGAATTAGGTGGCGAAGATGCTAAAATTATTTTCTTAACAAATGGTGTTGAAGAAAGAATGAATGGTTCGTGTGCTGGTGGGACAGGAGCTTTCATCGATCAAATGGCAACTTTATTAGGTGTCAGTGTAAACGAATTGGATTCATTAGCGTCTAAAGCTCAAAAAGTTTATCCAATTGCTTCTAGATGTGGAGTATTCGCTAAATCAGATATACAACCTTTAATTAATCAAGGAGCTAATAAAGAAGATATTGCTGCTTCTATTTTTCAAGCAGTAGTTGATCAAACTGTAGCAGGTTTAGCACAAGGTAGAAAAATTAAAGGAACTGTGTTATTTCTAGGTGGTCCTCTATCATTTATTAAATCATTACAAAATGCATTTATTAAAACTTTAAAATTAGATAATAATCATGCTATTTTCCCTTCTAATGGACCAATTTTTATTGCTTTAGGTGCAGCTTTATATTCTAAAAACGAAAAGATTACTTCTTTAAATGAAATAATTAATAAAATAGAAAATATTTCTATGAGTGGAAATATTATTACAACAGAGCCATTATTTAATAATGAAAAAGAATATATTGAATTTAAAAATAGGCATCATTTACAAAACGCAAAATATTCTGATATTAAAACATATAAAGGAATTGCTTATTTAGGTATAGATGCTGGTTCAACCACTACTAAATTAGTTTTATTAAGTGATAAATATGAAATATTATATAGTCATTATGTTTCAAATAAAGGTAAGCCTTTAGATATAGTTGTTGAGCAATTAAAAGAAATATATTCTTTAGCAAATAAAGAATTAAAAATTATTTCAAGTGCAGTTACTGGATATGGTGAAGAATTAATCAAAGCAGGTTTAGGTGTAGAAAATGGAATAGTTGAAACTATTGCCCATTACAAAGCTGCTAGTTATTTTTGTCCTAACGTTGATTTTATTATTGATATTGGAGGGCAAGATATTAAGTGCTTTAAAATAAAAAATAAAGCTATTGATTCTATTATTTTAAATGAAGCATGTTCATCAGGATGTGGCTCTTTTATTCAAGCATTTGCAGAAGCATTAGGTTATTCTATTAAAGATTTTGCCAAACTCGGTTTATTTAGTAAACACCCTGTTGATTTAGGTTCTAGATGTACTGTATTTATGAATTCTTCTGTTAAACAAGCTCAAAAAGATGGTGCAAGTGTTGAAGATATTTCAGCAGGTCTATCTCAATCAATCATTAAAAACGCAATATATAAAGTTATTAGAATCAAAGATACAAACGAATTAGGTCAAAATATCGTTGCTCAAGGTGGAACATTTTTAAATGATGCAGTATTAAGAAGTTTTGAAAGAGAATTACATCATAATGTTATTAGACCAGAAATTAGTGAATTAATGGGTGCCTTTGGAGCCGCTATATATGCTAGTGAACATATAAAAGAAAACACTTTAATTAATTATGACTCTTTAAATAATTTCTCATATAAATCAGTTAATTCAATATGTAATATGTGCACTGCTCATTGTAATTTAAATATTATTAATTTTAATGGAGGTAGACATTATATTTCTGGGAATAGATGTGACAAAGTCACAATTAATTCTTCAAATATTAATAGCGACTCTTTATATGATTATAAATTAAAATTATTATCTACCTATTCTAAATTAACAAATAATAAAAAAATAGCTAAAGTAGGTTTACCTTTAGGACTAAATTTTTATGAACAATTACCTCTTTTTGCTACAATATTTAACGAATTAGGTTTTGAAGTTGTTGTTTCAGATATTTCTACTAGAAATACTTATTTTAATGGCCAACATACAATTGCTTCAGATACTGTTTGTTATCCAGCTAAATTAATTCATGGACATATTATTAATTTATTAAATAAAAAAGTCGATTTCATTTTTTATCCATGTGAAACATATAACCTTGATGAAGGAGAATCTGATAATCATTACAATTGTCCAGTTGTTGCGTATTATCCAGAAACTTTAAAAGCTAATAATGAAGATTTAAATAATAAAAACTTTATTTCTCCATATTTAGATTTAAATAATAAAAAACAAGTAATTCATGAAATATTTGAAAACTTAAAACCTTATCATATATCAAAAAAAGATATTGCTAATGCTGTAGAAAAAGGATATCAAGAATTAAATAATTATCATTTAAAAATCAAAGAAACTGGTCAACATTATCTAAATAACGCAATAAAAAATAATCAAAATATTATAGTTTTAGCAGGTAGAGTGTATCATATAGATCCAGAAATAAATCATGGTATAGCTAGATACATTTCTTCATTAGGTATATGTGTCTTAAGTGAAGATTTTATTAGCATGTTAGATCATACTCCTTCCCTAGGTATTCTTAATCAATGGACATATCATTCTAGGTTATATAAAGCTGCTAATTATGTTATTAAACATAAAAATATGCAAATGATTCAATTAGTTTCTTTTGGATGTGGAATTGATGCAATTACTACTGATGAATTAAGATCATTTTTAGAAAATCATGATAAATTATATACTCAATTAAAAATAGATGAAATAAATAATTTAGGGGCTTTAAAAATAAGAATAAGAAGTTTATTAGCCGCAATGGATGAAAAAAAGGAGAAAGAAAATGTATCCAAAATTTACTAAAGAAATGAAATACACTCATACAATTCTTGTTCCAGATATGCTTCCAATTCATATAGAATTATTTAAAAATGTTTTAGAAAAAAGTGGATATAAAATTGAATGTTTAAGAAATTCATCTCGAAAAGTAGTAGATGAAGGACTTAAAAATGTTCATAATGATGCATGTTATCCAGCTTTATTAGTAGTAGGCCAATTTATTGATGCAATGAAAAGTGGTAAATATGATCCAAATAAAGTTGCTTTTATTATGACTCAAACAGGTGGAGGTTGTAGAGCTTCAAATTATATTAATTTAATAAGAAAAGCTATATCTAATGTTTATCCAAATATTCCTGTTATTTCTTTAAATTTTTCTGGTTTAGAAAAAGATTCAACTTCAGGATTTAAATTAACTAAAATAGATATGCTTAATATGATGCTTTCTGTTTTCTATGGTGATGTTTTAATGTCATTATATAATCAAGTTTTACCGTATGAAGTAAATAAAGGTGAAGCCAAAGAAGTATTAAATAAATGGATTTTAAGATTAAAAGATATATTATTAAAAAATAAATATTATCATTTATATAAATATTCTAAAGAAATTGCACTTGATTTTAGTAAAATACCAGTTAAGAAAACAAATAAAATTAAAGTAGGTATTGTAGGTGAAATTTATGTAAAATATTCTCCACTAGCTAATAACCATTTAGAAGATTTTTTACATAATGAAGATTGTGAAGTATTAGTTCCATCCTTAATGGATTTTGTAATGTATTCAGCAGATGCAACTATTTGGAATCATAAAAAATATAAAAATAAAAATCCTTTAGCTTTTTTGTATAAAATAGGATATAAATTAATGTATTCAATGCAAAGAAAAGTTAACCACGTAGTAAAAAAATATACATCATTTGAGCCTTTTCATGATTTTGAAGAATTAAAAAAAGCTGCTAATAAATATATAAGTGAAGGCGTTGTTATGGGAGAAGGATGGTTAATTCCTGCTGAAATGGCAATGCTTGTTGAAAGTGGTTGTAACAATATTGTTTCATGTCAACCATTCGGTTGTTTACCAAATCATATAGTTTCTAAAGGTATGCAAAGAGTTATCAAAAAGCATTATCCTAACGCTAATATTGTAGCAATTGATTATGATCCAGGTGCAACCAAAGTTAACCAAGAAAATAGAATTAAATTAATGTTAGCCCAAGCTAAAGAAAATAATGAATAAAATTATTCAACAACAAAAAAACTACAAAATTGTAGTTTTTTTTTAATAAATTTCATTATTAGCCAAAGCTCTTAACATAATTTCTGCACTTTTCATATTTGTTGCTAAAGGTATATTAATAACGTCACATAATCTTAATAATGCAGATACATCTGGTTCATGTGGTTGAGCAGTTAATGGATCACGTAAAAATATAACTAAATCTAATTCAGCATTAGCAATCATAGAACCAATTTGTTGATCACCACCAAGTGGCCCAGATTTCATTCTTGTTATTTTTAAACCAGTTTCACCCATTACTAAAGTTCCTGTAGTGCCTGTAGCAAATAAGTCATGTTTAGCTAAAACATCTTTATATTTTGTTGCTAAATTAATCATATCATTTTTCTTCTTATCATGGGCAATTAAAGCTATTTTCATTTATTTTCTCCTTGAAATATACAAACATAATATCATATTTTTACCATTTATAGAATAGCAAAAATACCACTTATCTTTGCAATAGTTATGTTAAAATTCATTAATTAATTCAACAAAGTCATCAAGCCAAGAATATATTTCTTCATCAGAATAATCATCTTTATCCAAATAAAATTCTTCGATTTCGTCTTTTGCTTTTTCTAAAACAATTTTTACATCTTCTAATTTATAACAAACTACACTTTGATCTGTAACATCTTCAAGATGAAAATTAATTTCATAAAATGTAACACCTTTATTATTTGTTTTCTTTTCAACTTCTATTGTCGCAAAATCTTCATAATTAAGATAAAGTAAGATATTGTTTCTTGATGTTTCAATTTGTTTCCACATAATTTCCTCCTTAAAAAAGATATTCTCCAATCAACTTATTATCTAACAAAGAATGAACATGTATTCCTTTTTCATCCATTATAGCATATTGATAATAATTATCTTTTGGAATTGATGTTGAACCAATATTTATATATGTTACATCATCAATATTAGTTATATTAAAAACATGATAATGACCATATAAAACAATAGATCCTTTTTCTAATTTTGGATTTGGTGTAAATCTAGATAAATGATGTCCATGAGTTAAATAAATAATTTTATTAGCAAATTTTATCTTTTTAATTTTATAAAATTTAGCATTGTCTAAAACCATTGAATCAACTTCAGCATCACAATTTCCTTTAATAAAAATTATCTTTGAAAGATATTTTTTTAGAACTTCAATACATTTTTTTGGGCAATATTCTTCAGGTAATTCATTTCTTGGTCCATGATAAAGAACATCACCTAAGCAAATAATTTTATCAATCTGATTATTTTCAATAATCTTTTCAATATTTTTAATTGCTTTAAAGCTACCATGGATATCACTAATAATTAAGTACTTCATAACTATATATTACAATATATTTTCCCTAAATAAAATAACTTAGACATTTATTTATCTAAGTTATTAAAATAGATTTAAGAGATTGAGAATATGGGGGTATGATTGATAATCTTAAATCTATTACATTCTAATAATAATCTTAATTTATGTCGATTATTGTTATAATATGGTTAACATATAATTATTTGTAAAATCAAACTAATTCCATCCAGTTTTTTTGTTAATTGCTTTATAACCAAAGATTACTAATTTATTTCTTAAAGGCTTAATCAATAAAAATGGAAATAAAAATAATGTTCTAAATCTAACTTTATTATATAATTTCTTATTTTTTTCTTTAAATGTTTTAAAATATTGTTTATATGCTTGATCTTTTTCTTTATTACTATTAATTGTAACATAAAATAAAGTTAAGAAAGACTTACATACTAAATCATGTAAAATATAGTTTCTATGTCTTTTTTCAAGTTTTTTTAATTCATCATAAGAATATGTTAAAGACATTGCTTCCATTACTCTTAATTGATCTTTATAATTTTTATCCATATTTTTAAAAGTAACAGATTGATCACTTCTACCAACATAGTATCTATAAAAGTCGACATCTATATAATACATACTTTCAACATATTTTAATGGTTGATAAACAAATAAATTATCAACATAGAATGTATGCTCAAGTAAATGTAAATGACATTTTTTTAAGATATCCAATTTATAAATCATCATATGCATTAAAATATATTCTGATGGTTTTAATGGTTTAATATCTTTCCAAGTAAAGAATTTTCCTAATGGAAAGTTCTTTTTAATATCAGATCGTTTTTGAGTGTTTTCATCAACTCTTTCAAATACAAAATTTGTATAATACAAATCAGGTAATTTATTTTCTTTTAAGTGTTCTTTTATAGTTTTTATTACTTCTTTTAAAGCATCTTCATCAACCCAGTCATCTGAATCAACACATTTAAAATATAATCCAGTAGCCACTTCTAATCCGGAATTAATTCCTGAACCATGTCCACCATTTTCTTTATCAACGACTTTGATAATACTAGGATATTTTTCTTCATATTCTCTAGCAATTTTTATTGTATTATCTTTAGATCCATCATTAACAATAATGATTTCAACATCTTCTCCACCTTTTAATAATGAATCAACACATTTATTTAAATATTTTTCTGAGTTATAACTAGGTACAACAAATGATAATAATTTCATATTTATCCTCGCTTTTCTATGTCTTTAGATTAATACTTTTATACATAAAAAGCAAACAAAAAGACTTTTATAACATTTTTATCATATAATAATTAAATTTATTTTATAAAAATTTTAATTAATATTTCTTTTACTGCTTTTTTACATATAAAAAAATTAAAATGATATAATATTATTAATAAAATT
>CAJKZK010000007.1 GCA_905204225.1 uncultured Bacillota bacterium | reverse complement strand
ACATAAGAAACAAGAAAATTTTATCCCCCCCCCGTTTTATTTTGTCAATGTTTAATAAAAAATTAATAGAATTTGAAGTGCTATGAAGTGCTATTAATAAAGTAGACATTTAAAAGATATATTTACGAATAATTATTAAACATATAAAAAAATGTTTTAATAAAAAGTTATCATTAAATATATTGCAACTTTAATAAATTATGTTACTAAATATTATTATTCTAAAATATATACAATTTTAATAATTATACTAACTTTTATTTTGATTGCTTAAATAAAAAAGTCGTGAAATTCTTAATTAAAAAATTAGTTTCTTACAAATAAAGTGTGTTGTTTTAAAAAATTAAATATTATAAAAACTCTTAAAAAACCAAGGATTCAAAGTCAAATAAAAATGATTCTGTAGCAACTTATGTGGTGATCTTATTTGATTTTTTTACAAAAACACCATAATATTTTACAGAACCAATTTTTTTACAATTTATTTTTCTGCAATTACTAATGTAGAAGTTTTTCCATACTTTGAACTTGCTTCAATAGTAACGTCTTGATTAGAAGTTGGTCTAATAACTACTACTGCTTCTCCATAAAAAGCTTCACATTCATTAGTAATATAACCTTTTTCAGAATATGAACAACCATTTCCAAATCCTAATAATTCTCCATTAATAATTTTATCAATTTTAATATTTTCTTTTATAGTAGGTTTATAAATTCCATTTTTATCAGTGAAACTAAATCTTAAATAAATTAAATCACCTTTTTTAAATGAAGATATTTCACTTTTAGCGCTTAAAATTGTTTCTTTTTCTGCACTTATTATGCTTTCTTCGCAAATTAATTTTTTATTTTTATCATATCCTTTAGCAGTTAATTTACCAGGATAATATTTAATTTTAAATTTACAAATTGCATCTTTATTTCTCTTTTTTGTAATTAATTTATCATTTAAATATAATTCAATAATTGGCGCTTTAGAATATATTTCAACAACAGTTTTTTTACCTTCAAATCCTTCGTATGACCAACTTTTTTCCGCCATAGAGAATTTCCATGCAGAAGGAGAATGTTTTCTAAAGAAATGATGTACAGGAACTACTCCTATAGACATTTTTATTAAATCATAACAAACTCTAGTATAATCACCTTCACAAGTAATTTTACCAGTAATATCAATTCTACCCGATCCAGCAGTTAACCAACCTACTTGATGAGTAAAATCATTATTACAATATTCATCAACAGTCCATGAACCCACTCCAACTTCACCAATATAATCCATCGCAGCCCAAGCAAAATCACCAATCAAACGAACATTATCTTGTGCAAAATTATAAAATTTAAAAGCATCAGAACAAAAAGTTTCTGTTCCTAAAATAAATCTTGCAGGGTATTTTTTTAAATCATGTTTATATCTTTCAATTCCATAATTATATCCCGCTATATCCATCTTAGCAAAAGCATCTTTAGTTCTTCTATCACATGCTGGTAATGTAGCTCCTTTTTTCATAAAAGATGCTCCCATAATTCCTGCTAAATCATTAAAAAATTGACTTCCTACTGCTTTTTTCTTCTTATTAGAGTTAATTTCTTTTTGAGCCTTATTATCTGAATAAACTCCTAAATTAATAGAACTTAAAAAATTAAAGAAAATATTAACTCCACATGTAACATATCTATTATCAAGTGAATGTAAATATTTCACCATCTTATCTACTAATTCAATTCCTTTTTTTTGACCAGTTTCACTAACTTCATTACCAATAGAATATAAAATAACTGAAGGATGATTAAAATCTTTATCCACTAATTTTTTTAAATCATCAGGCCAATTTTTTTCCATATGTAAAGCATAATCATAATATGTTTTATGAATATACCAACAATCAACATATTCATCCATTACTAATAAACCTAATTCATCACATGCATCTAAAAACGCTTTTGAACATGGATTATGAGCAGATCTAACTGCATTATATCCTGCTTCTTTAATTAATCTAGCTTTTCTATATTCAGCAAAATCTATATTTCTTGCTCCAATAAGACCATTATCATGATGAACACATCCACCTAACAAAATAATTCTTTCTCCATTAATTAATAAGCCTTTATTTAAATCTAATTTTATTTCTCTTATACCAAAACGAACAATTTGTTCATCATTATTAAATTTAAGTTTTGCATATATTAAATTAGGCTCTTTATTAGACCATAATAAAGCATTATTTAATATAATATCTTTATTTAAATGGCCATCTGTTTCAAAATCAAATTTTTCTAATAATTGATTATTTTGATAAAATTCTACATTTATTATTCCATTATTAGTAGTTAAAACATCTAAATTAATCATTTTATTTAAATAAGATTTAGTGTGTATTTTAATTCCATTTAATAAAATATGTTCTTTTTCAAAAATAAACATATTAACATTTCTATAAATACCTGAACCTGTATACCAACGTGAATTAGGTTGATCAGCATTAAAACATTTAACAATTAATATATTTTCTCCTTCATGAATAAATTTATTTATTTCAGCAAAAAAACCATTATATCCATAATTTTCCTTAATAACAAATTCACCATTAATATATATTTCAGCATCTTTATAAACGCCTTCAAATTCTAAATATATAATTTTATCTAATAAGTGCTTTTCAATAATAAATTTCTTTTCATATTCATAATCATAACCTTCAAAATAAGAAATATTAATTCCACCTTGACTAGATAAATTTCTTTTTTCATATATCATTGCATCATGAGGAAGTTCACATTTTATTTTATTTTTATCACCAATTTTAGAATATGACCAATCTAAATTAAAATTTATTTTATCCATAATAAAAACACTCCTTTTAGATATAGTTATCTTATCATAAATACCTTATTTTTAATTATCATTTGGCATTATTTGACTTTATTTTGACATAAATTAACTATTTGGAGTGTTTTTTTAGTAATCGCTTACATTATTCTCTTACTTGGCAGCATCTTGCTCCACCATTGAAACAATCTACTCGAATATAGCCTGCTGAACATTCTCCATTCATATTGTTTAAACAAGTAGTTTTATTACAATAAATCATATGTTCATCTTGTCTAAGTGACATTGGCCCATCATAAGCAAATTCTACATCTCCAATCCCGTTTTCATTTTTAACATAATCATTACAATATGCATCATTAGAAATGGTTAAAGTTTTTTTTACACATCTTGAACATGCATTATGTTTACATTTGTATTCATGGCATTTTAAATTAGTCATACCTTTTCCTCCTAAATTTATTATTTACTTTTATAAGTAATTTATTCGTGCAAATATATCATTTATATGGTATCTTTTAAATATGATTTAATAAGGAGAATTCATGAAATCTTTAATTAAAATTTTAAAAGGTGTTCTTATTGGTATTGCTGCAATAGTTCCAGGTTTTTCTGGAGGGACAATTGCCTGTATTGTTAATTGTTATGATGAATTAATTGAAGCAATAAGTGGAATTAAAAAACATTTTAAACAATCTATATTAACTCTTCTTCCTTATTTATTAGGTATTTTAATTGGAGCGTTATCTATTTTTCCAATATCATGGGGGTTAAATAATTATCCATTAATAACAGTATGTTTGTTTGCAGGTTTATTAATAGGTAGCATGCCTTCTTTTTATAATAATATTAAAGGTAAAGCAACTAAAAATAATTTATTAAGTGCTTTTATATGTGGAATCTTGTTTTTAGGATTAGTTATTACAAATTTATGTATTGGTAATGGTAATTACGTAAATTTAAACAATGTATGGTGGATTTATATTGTTTTAGTTATTGTAGGTGCTATTGGTTCAGCAGCTTTAGTGGTTCCAGGTATTTCTGGAAGTATGATGTTAATGATTATTGGATTTTATAATCCAATTATGGATACAATAAAAGGCTTTATTCAATCTATTTTAATGGCATGTGGAAACGATATTTCTTTAGATTTTAATCCTAATTTTAATGGTACATTGGGGCCTAATTTTATTGTTCCTTCTTTATTTATGCTTTTATGTTTTGCTTTTGGTATTATTATGGGATTTTATCTTATTTCTAAATTAATGAAATATTTATTAACTAATCATAAAGACTCTACATATTATGCAATATTTAGTTTTATTGTTGTTTCTTTAGTAGGTGTTTATGCAGTTCCAAGTTATTATGAATTTAAGGGATTAAATACTACTCAAATTATTATTCAAATTGTTTTATCTATTATATTTTTAATAATTGGTTTTGTTTGTTCATTTTTCTTAACAAAACTTGCTGACAAAAAATCAAATAAAATAGAAGAAGAAATTGAGGTTAAATAATTATGTATCAAGATATCGCTATTTCAACATGGGTACTAGAAAATATATCTCAAAAAAATTTATGGATAGGTCACATTGCTAAATTTTTATCTAATATCAATTCTTGGGGACAAATGTGGTTATTAATAATGCTTATTTTAATTGTTTATAACACTATTAAAAATAAAAAATTTAGTTTTCATTATTTAATTGCTATTATCCCTGTCATTATCGGTTGGTGTATATGTGAATATTGGATTAAAAATTTAATTGCTAGACCACGACCATATCAAGAAATAGAAGCTTTTAAAGAATTTATGGATGTTATTAATTATAAATATCCTAAAAGTTATTCTTTCCCTTCTGGACATACTACAGTTTCTTTTGCAGCAGCTTTTATATTAGCAAGTAGTAATAAAAAATATATTCCTTATGCTTATATTTTAGCTTCTTTAATTGCTTTAAGTAGGATTATTTTAGGAGCCCATTATTTAAGCGATGTTATAGCAGGCATGGGTATAGGTACTATTATTGGATTATTAGGTATTTTATTAAGTAAATTTTTAAGTCCTAAAATTGATCCTATATTTAATAATTTTATAGAAAAGAAATTTAAACATGAGACTAGATAAATTTTTAGCTAATGCCGGTTTAGGCTCAAGGAAAGAAGTAAAATCCATTATTAAAGATGGTAGAGTTTTAGTTAATAATCATATTATTAAATCAGACAAATTTAATATTGATGAATTAAATGATAAAATTTATGTTGATAATGAATTAATAGAATTTCATCAATTTTATTATATTTTATTAAATAAACCCATTGGTTATGTTTCTTCAACAGAAGTAGAAAGAAATTATCCACCAGTTACAGATTTAGTAAGTGAATATAATTTTGCTAAAATTTTCCCTGTCGGTAGATTAGATGTTGACACTACTGGAGTTTTATTATTATCTAATAATGGTCAATTAGCACATAAATTACTTTCTCCAAAATATCATGTTGATAAAACTTATTTAGTTACAACTGATTATCCATTACAAAAAGAAATGATTGTCGCATTTGAAAAAGGTGTAATTTTAGATGATGAAAAATTATTACCTGCAAAATTAGAAATATTATCATCTAATGAAGCAAGAATAACAATTCATCAAGGAAAATATCATCAAGTAAAAAGAATGTTTCTTCATTATGGATTAACTGTTATTAAATTAGAAAGAGAAAAATTTGCTTTTTTAGATGTAAAGGATCTATCTAGTGGTGAATATAGATTATTAAATAATGATGAAATTAACAAATTATTGAAGCTTGTTGAAGAAAAATAACAAGCTTTTTTCTTTTTCATTATGTTTTTTAAAATAAACAATTATTTTTTGCTATTAATTTATTAATAGATTTGCTAAAATTAATGAGTAAACATAGGAGGTTAAAAATGTCAAATAAAAAGTATGTTTATCTTTTTACTGAAGCACATGGCTTAGGTAAAGAACTCCTCGGTGGAAAAGGTGCTGGTCTTGCTGAAATGGCAAGTATTGGAATTTTAATTCCTCAAGGATTCACAATTACAACTGAAGCTTGTGTTAAGTATTACGATGATGGTGAAAAAATTTCTGATGAAATCATCGATCAAATCAAGACAAAGTTAGCTGAACTTGAAAAAGAAACAGGCAAAAAATTAGGAGGAAAAGAAAATCCTTTATTAGTCTCAGTTCGTTCTGGTGCTAGAGTATCTATGCCAGGTATGATGGACACAATCTTAAACTTAGGTTTAAATGATGAAACTGTTGAAGTTATTGCAAAAGCAACAAATAATGAAAGATTTGCTTACGATAGCTATAGAAGATTTATTTTAATGTTCACTAACATTGCTAAAGGTTTCTCAAGAAAAGAAATGGATGGAATGTTAGAAGAATTAAAAGTTTCTAAAGGTTACAAACAAGATTGCGATATTCCAGCAGAAGATTTAAAAGAATTAATTAAGAAATACAAAGCTTGGTATTTAAAAAATGTTGGTGAAGAATTCCCAACTGATCCATGGGTCCAATTAATTGAAGCTGTTGGTGCAGTTTTCAGATCATGGAACAATGAAAGAGCTATTGTATATAGAAGAATGAATGGTATTCCTTCAAACTGGGGTACAGCTGTTAACGTTCAATCAATGGTCTTTGGTAACAAAGGCGATACATCAGGAACTGGTGTTGGATTCTCACGTGATCCAGGAACAGGTGAAAAGAAAATTTTCGCTGAATATTTAGTTAACGCTCAAGGTGAAGACGTTGTTGCAGGTATCCGTACACCAATGGATATTCAAGAATTACACAATAGACTTCCTGAAATTTATAAACAATTCGTTGAAACTGCTGCTAAACTCGAAGCACATTATAAAGATATGCAAGATATGGAATTTACTGTTGAAGATGGTAAATTATATTTCTTACAAACACGTAATGGTAAGAGAACTGCTGCAGCTGCATTAAAGATTGCTTGTGATTTAGTTGATGAAGGAATGATTACTCCTGATGAAGCAGTCTTAAGAGTTGAACCAAAATCATTAAATGATTTATTATTACCTACATTTGATGCAAAAGAATTAAAAGCACATACACCAGTTGCAACTGGTAACCCAGCATCTCCAGGAGCTGGTACAGGTAAATTAGCTTTCACAGCTGAAGAAGCTAAAGCTAGAAAAGAAGCTGGAGAAAAAGTTATTCTTGTTCGTGAAGAAACTTCACCAGAAGATTTAATTGGTATGGTTGCTTCAGAAGCTATCTTAACTATGAGAGGTGGTATGACTTCACATGCTGCTGTTGTTGCTCGTGGTATGGGTAAATGCTGTGTTACAGGTTGTAGTGCTGCTATTATCAATGAAGAAGCAAGAACAATGACAATTAATGGAAAAGTTTATGGTCCTGAAGATACATTCTCAATTAATGGTTCAACAGGTGCAGTATATGCTGAACCAATTAAAATGGTTCCTGCTGAATTAAGTGGAAACTTTGGTCGTTTAATGGCTTGGGCTGATGAATTCAGAACATTAAGAGTAAGAGCTAATGCTGATTCTCCACGTGATGCAGTTAATGCATTAAATTTCGGTGCAGAAGGTATTGGTCTTTGCCGTACAGAACATATGTTCTTTGCTGAAGATAGAATCTTCTCAATGAGAAAAATGATTTTAGCAGATAATACAAAAGAAAGAGAAGCTGCTCTTGAAGAATTATTACCATTCCAAAAAGCTGACTTCTATGGCTTATTTGCTACAATGAAAGAAAAGAATGTTAATATTCGTTTATTAGACCCACCTCTACATGAATTCTTACCACAAGAAGAAGATAAAATCGTAGAATTAGCAAAAGCAACTGGTCATACAGTTGAAGCTGTTAAAGCAAGAATTGCTGAATTACATGAATTCAACCCAATGATGGGATTCCGTGGTGATCGTCTTGCAGTTCAATATCCAGAAATTGCTAGAATGCAAGCAAGAGCTATTATCTTAGCTGCTCTCGAAGCACAAAAAGAATTAGGTATTGAAATTGAACCAGAAATCATGATTCCTTTTGTAATTGAAGTTAAAGAATTAAAATTTGTTAAGAAGATTATTGTAGAAGCATGTGATGCTGCTATTGCTGCTTCAGGTCAAAAAATGACTTACCATGTTGGTACAATGATTGAAATTCCAAGAGCTGCATTATTAGCAGACAAGATTGCTGAAGAAGCTGAATTCTTCTCATTTGGTACAAACGACTTAACACAAATGACAATGGGCTTATCACGTGATGATGCATCTAAATTCTTACCTGCATATTACAACAATAAGATTTTTGAAGAAGATCCATTCCAAACAATCGATCAAGATGGTGTTGGTCAATTAGTTAAAATGGCTACAAAATTAGGCCGTGAAACTAATAAACACCTCCATGTTGGTGTTTGTGGTGAAACAGGTGGAGATCCAAAATCAATCGAATTCTACCACAATGTTGGTTTAGATTATGTCTCATGTTCACCATTCAGAGTTCCTGTTGCTAGATTAGCTGCTGCTCAAGCTGCTATTAAAGCAAAAAGAGCTGGTAAATAATTAATATTATTTAACTAATATAAAGTAGGTATTCTCTATTGAATATCTACTTTTTTTATATATTTTTTTAATAATTATAAAAAAATTATTTCTTTACACGATATATACTTTAGAGTATAATACTCATGAGTATAAAGGAGATGATATTATGTTTTATGGAAGAAAACAAGAATTAAATATATTAGAAAAAGAATACTTAAAACCAAATTCATTATGCTCCATTTATGGAACAAGAAGAATTGGTAAAACATCATTAATTAATGAATTTATTAAAAATAAAAAAAGTATAATGTTTCAAGCAAAAGAAGTATCCAATAAAGACAATTTAAAATCATTCTCTTATAAAATATTGAATAGTTTTAATAGAAATGATGAATATGTTTATTCATCATGGGAAAAAGCATTTGATGCTGCTATATCATTTTTTGGCAACGAAAAAGGAGTTATTGTAATTGATGAATATCCTTATTTAGTTAAATCCTATAATGGTATTATTTCAATAATACAAGATATATTTGATAACAAGATTAAAAATAGTAATATAATGCTTATTTTATCTGGTTCTAATCTTTCTTTTATGGAACACGAATTAAATGATAAACAATCTCCATTATATAAAAGAATTACTTTAAAAATGAAAATAAATAAATTATCATTTGCTGATGCAACTTTATTTTTAAGTAATTATAATGATGAAGATAAAATGAAATTTTTGTGCATGTTTGGAGAATATCCTTATTACTTATCAAAAATAGATAACAAGCTTTCTTTTGAAGATAATATCAAAAATTTGTTGTTTAACGAAAATTCAGTGTTATTAGATGTTCCTAAATTAGTTTTATCTTCTTCAGCAAGAGAACAAAGCTTTTATAATTCAATATTACTTTCTCTAGCAGGAAAGAAAAAAGGTTTAACAGAAATTAGTGATTTAATGAATGAAAATGCTACCAAAGTTAATAAATATATTAAAACTTTAACTGATGCAGAAATAGTTACTAAAAATGAAATGTTTAATTCTAAAAGGCAAACATATTATTATATATTAGATCCAGTATTAAGATTTTATTATAAATATTTACTTAAAAATATTGAAAAGATAGAAGCTGGATATGGTTTAATGTTATACGATAGATTAAAAAATGACATCAATCAATTCATTTCATATTCTTTTGAAGATATTTCAATTTCTTATATGGAATATTTAGGTAAAAAAGGCAAATTAAATGGTATTTATTATCCGATTAAAAATTTAATAATTGAGAAATCTGAATTAGGTAGATCAATAGAAATTGATGGAATAGCAAAAGATAATAATTCTCTTTTAGTTATAGAATGTAAATATACAAATAAAAAAAGAACAATCGAAGATTTTAACAAAATGATTGAAAATACATCAATAAAAATGTTTTCTAATATAAAACATTTTGAATATTTTATCATATCAAAAAATGGTTTCGATGAATCATTAATGAATTTAAAAAAAGATAATTTACATTTAATATCACTAAAAGATATGTTTAAATTATAATTATATACTCGTAAGTATTATACTCATGAGTATATAACATATTTATGTAAAATAAAAAGATTGTAAAAGTTTATATGGCTCTATAAAAATTTTTAGGGTGTAAACCCTACACTGCCACAGTAATTTTTAAATAAAGAAAAACCTCTTTATAATTAGGTTGTTCAGATCTATTATAAGGAGGTTTTTCATATGGATTATAACATACTTTTGTCTCATGGTATAGAGCCACGAGAATGTTCACAATTAGATTTTATTGATAACAATAAGGAGGTATTAATTTTTGCAAAAATTAAACCATCTCAAAGAGAATGCATCTATTGCTATTTTAAAGATATTAAAATTAAAGAGTATAAGCAAAAGACTATTAAATCATTACATACTGGTGTTAATTCTACTATTATTACTTTAGATTTACCAAGATATTACTGCCCAAGCTGTAATAAAACATATACGCATAACATTAAAACATTTGCTTCTAAATCTTTGACAAATGTATTAAAAAAGAAGATTGTAGATAAGTTTGCTACAATATGTACTTTTAAGTCTATTGCTAAAGAATATAATATATCATTAACTGAAGTTATAAATATTTTTGATGAAACATGCCCTAACTTAAAAGCACCATTTTCTGAAGCAATTTGTATTGATGAGTTCTCTAATATTAGAAAAAGTGAATTTAAATTTGCCTGTGTGATTATTGATTTTTATACACATAAAATTATTGATATTCTTCCATCAAGAACAACACCATATTTAGATGAATACTTCTCTAAATTGCCCCTTAAAACACGTCAAAAAGTCAAATACGTGGTAACTTATATGTACGATGGTTATATATCAGCAATTAAAAAATGGTTACCTAACGCTACAATTGCTATTGATCCTTTCCATTATATGGAATACTTAACTGAAGCTGTTCAATCTATAAGAAGAAGAATTTTATCAGATGAATCATTATATTTTCAAGATAAATCGTGGATGAACACTCATTGGAGATTACTAACTACTAATCCAAAAAATTATCCAAACAAAATGATGACACTAAAAAGTGGAATGACAATATCTTATTATGATCGTGTATATAAATTTGTACAACAAGATAATGAACTTCAATATGCTTTTTTGAAAGTTCAAGATATATTCTATGAACTAAATAAACTTAAACAAGATAAGGCAAGTAACTGTTTCAATTTTATTATAGATTCTCTAACAAGCTCTACTTCTAAAGAATTTGTAGAATGTTCTAAAACTTGGAATCACTATAAAGAATATATAATTAATTCATTTATAAAATATAAAGATAGACGATTATCAAATGGTCCAATAGAAGGTATTAATAAACGTGTCAAAGAGCTAAAAGCTGTTATGTCTGGCTATAGAAATACTAAGAGATTTTTTAAAAGAATTATACTTGTTCAAAACATTGAAAAAGGTCGATGATTTTCATCACCGACCCTAAGTGTGCCACACTATTTTATTTTGCGTCGCCCCTACAAAACCCTAAAAATTTTTATAGAGCCACAATATCTTCGATCTTATAATTAATAAATTTATAATAACAAATTTATTCTAGTAAACAACTTATCAAATAATATAATACAATATTATAAATGATATTCCATTGGATAAGTTAAATATGTAATTGGATCTAATTCATCAAGAGTTACAACTCCAGCAGGAGCGTTTAATAAACTAGGGATTCTATTAACAATAGTTGCACATGTATGTTCAACTGTAGCAGGTTTTACCACATGGAATTCAACATTTGGTTCACCTTCGATGGTCCAATCACACATATCTCCATCATCAGGTCCATATACTTTACCAATACATTGTGTTTCAATAATTGGTCCTTGGAATGTTTCAGTTGTAACCACTGCTGCCATACCTATACATTCACCTTTAGTTAAAGTTCTACCCATTGTTGATGAATAAATATCTCCATCATGGAAATATGGAACACATTTTTGAGTTTGTGATTTAATTGTCCAGCCCATTTTATGAGCAAGCGCTTCATTAGAATTCCAAACATAAGATGGTTCAATTTCTTCTGGATGTGCAATTTGCTTTTCAAATTCATCAGCACTTAAACCAACACCATGTGCTTTAGCTAAAGCTAAGCCATATTCTTCAACATTATATGAAACTGCTCCTGAAATCTTCTTAATTGTATTACATGATCCTGCTACCATACCAACCATATTAACCCAGAATGTATCTTCCATACCAGATCCAACAAATGTACACCCATTCGTTTTAGCAAGAACATCTAATTTATTCATTCTTACTGGATCAGTAGTCCAAGCATAAGTAGCTTCTTCACATGTTGAAATAACATTAATTCCTCTTGATAAACATTTTACATAATGATCATAACAATCACTTACTAAACTAAATAATGTAACAATTGCGACATCTGCATCACAATTATCTAATACTGCATCAGCATCATTAGAAATAAGAACACCTGTTTTAACACCTAAAGAAGCAAAATCACCAACATCCATTCCTACAATATTAGGATTAACATCAATAGCTCCTACAATTTCTGCACCATGTTCATAAAGATAACGTAAGATATATTTAGCCATTTTACCACAGCCATATTGAACAACTTTAATTTTTTTCATTTTTGTATTTCCTCCTTTGTTCTAACTATATTTTAAAGTCTAAAGTTAGAGTAGAGTCAATACATTAATTGATAATTTTTTATCGAAATGATAAAGGTACTTGTAATCTTAAATACATTGATCTTTTTTGATTAGAAAAAACATTGAATTCTGTAATAACTTCACATATATAATCTCCACATATTTTATAATTATTTTTATTACAAAAATCCAATAATTTTTTACCATATTCGACTTCATCATCAAAATTATCTAAATATATACAAGCATACATTCCACTTTCTACTTTTTTAACATTTTCTAAAGAAGGAAAATCATCATCAACAAAAACAAATACTTCATTAGAAAGAAATTTATTATCAATAAAGTCATCCTTTTTTATATTAGATCCAGCATTATAATAATATACTTGTGGTAAATTATTATTAATCATATCATTTTTTAAATCATTTAAGACTTTTTCATATACACTGATATCATATTCATAAAAGTTTATATTAGTTTTAATTGAATATATTTTTCTATGCGGAATATATTCAATAGTAATCATTCCTTTAGTAGGTGATTTTCTAAATCTTTCGATACTAGAAATAGTTCTACTAATCGCGTTTAAAGATAAATTTAATTCACTAATTTGATCTTTAATCTGTTTTTTCTTTTTAATTAAAGTTGATTCAATTAATTCTAAATCATTACTATTTAAAATATCTTTAATTTCATTTAAAGACATATTTAATTCTTTCATATATTGAATCATATCTAATCTAGCAGTTTGATTAATGGAATAATAACGATAATTACTATCTTTATCAACATATATAGGTTTTAAAATACCTAATTCATCATATAATCTTAAAGTAGAGATAGACACTCTATTCATCTTTGAAAAATCACCTATTTTAATTAATTTATCCATTTTTAGCCCTCTTAAAACTCTCATGTATATGAGACTTTTTTATTATATTAACATATAAATAACTTAATCTAAAATAAATTTAATATCTTCTTTTGAAATAGATGTTATAGATTTATCATCTTTAGAAATTAATGAATCAATTAAATCTTTCTTTTTTGCTTGTAATTCAATAATTTTTTCTTCAATGGTATTTTCACACATTAATTTTATAACTTCTACATTATTTTTTTGTCCAATTCTATACGCTCTATCGGTAGCTTGATTTTCTACTGCTGAATTCCACCATATATCTAAGTGAATAACAGTATCTGCACCAACTAAATTTAAACCACTTCCACCAGCTTTAATAGAAATTAAAAATATTTGTATATTCTTATCATTATTAAATCTATCACATAAACCTACTCTTTCTTCAGCTTTAGTAGATCCAGTTAACATTAAATAATTAATATTTTTTTGTTTTAAATCTTCTTCAATCAATTTTAAAGCTTCTACAAATTGAGAGAAAACTAATATTTTTCTTCCTTGAGGTAAATAATCATCTAGAATTTGATTTAATAAATTAATTTTTGCACTATCGCCTTGATAATTTTTATCAACCAAACGAGGGTCTACACATATTTGCCTTAATCTAGTTAAATATGGTAACATATCAAACCCATTTGCCCCTTTTTCTAAAGCATCTTTAGCAACTTTACAATAAGCATCATATATTTTTTGTTGAGAAGAAGATAATTCAGTAGAAATTAATCTTTCAAATTTATCAGGTAATTCTTTTAACATTTCTTTTTTTGTTCTTCTTAAAATGAATAAAGCAATTTTCTTATAAATAATATCTTTATATGATTCATCATTTTCAAATCGAGACTTGAATTCTTTTAAGTCTTCAAAATAACCTGGCATCAAAAAATCAAAAATAGACCATAACTCTAAAATATTATTTTCTATTGGAGTTCCAGTTAAAACAAACCTATATTTAGATTTAATTAATTTAGTGGAAATACTTTTTTTAGCAGTAACAGTTTTAATAGCTTGTGCTTCATCTAAAAACAAATACCTAAAATTAATATTATTATATAATTCAATATCATTTCTTAATGAATCATAAGAAGTTATATATAAACATCTTTTAGCCGGATTTATATTTTTAATAATATCTTTTCTTGTTTCTCCATTTCCATATATTTTAATATATTCAGTATGATTAACAAATTTATTAATTTCATTTATCCAGTTAAATATTAAACTTTTAGGGCAAACTATTAAACTAGGTTCTTCTAACTTATCTAAATCATAGAACGCGAGAATTTCAAAAGTTTTTCCTAATCCCATATCATCAGCTAAAATACCAGAAAAATTATATTTTTTTAATTCACATAACCAATTAACTGCTTCTTTTTGATATTGTTTTAATTCATATTTATATTGAGGAAAATCAATCTTCTTTTCTTTAAATGAAGTTATAGAATTAATCACTTCTTCCATATATTGATCAAGTGGATAATTGCTATCAACATTAACTAATTTAAAGCGATTATAAATCGGCATTTTTTTTGTTTCTTTTAATTTAGATGTATCTAAATGTAAATCATTAGTTATTTCATAAAATTCTTTAGCCTCATTATTATCGAGTTTTAAAATGGTATCATCTTTTAATTTAATAAAAGATTTTTTTCTTTTTATTGCTTTAAAAATCTTTTCTAATTCTTCATCAGAATAAGTAGAATCTTCTAAAAATACTTCCATTAAATTATTGTTATAACTAATATGATATTTTTGTCTTTCAAAAGAATATATCTTTTTATTTTTAATATTATCAGATAAATAAACATTTGCTAATTTATTTAACAAAGATAAATCACAAGTAAAAAAATTATAAATTTTATCTTCTTCAATAATTTTATTATTAACAAAACCAAGTTTTTCTAAAAAATCTTCAATAATAGGTACATTTAAAGGATTACCAGTTATTTTTTTATCAACAACTATTTCATTATCTTCATAATCAAAATATAAATCGATATTGTTTTTATTATAATTTTTAATTTCATCTTGAGTTTGTAAAACAATATCTTCTTTAAAAAAAGGATAAACCCTAGTAAAAAAAGAATTTAAAAGATTATTATCTTTCTTTAAATTAACGCCATTATATTTATTAAATAAATTAAATAAATTAGCGTTTATTACTTTAAATTTATGAAATAAATTATTTTCAAAATAAATACCAAATGTATCAAAAATAAGACAATTTACACCAATATCAGGTTCTAATATCATTTGATAATCTTCATTAATTTTATATGTAATGTTTATATCATTACCTAAATAATATTTTTTATAATTAAAAATAATATAATCATTAAATGAAAGATATTCTTTCATAATAGATTCATTAATAACAAATTGATGATAATAATCAAAACTAATTTTATTTAAAATATCAAACATTTTTTTCCCATGATTATTAAAATTATTAATATCACATAAAAAACTAGTCTTTTTACTAAATGAAATTAATTCTTTTTCTATAAAACCATTAACAAAATCACTTAACTTTCTTATTAAATAATCTTTTCCATTAGCAATTAATTTAACTTCAAAACTATTTATTGTATTAAAATAAAAAGCTAAATCACAATTAGTAGCAGATTGCATTGAATTAGATATATACATCAAATTATTATGTCCAATTTCTAATGTGTCATCTTCAAAACTAGATGTTAATTCTTCAAAATCTTTTTGTTCTATTTCTAAATTCTTTTTATATAATAAATCATTTAAAGTATTATTATTTTTTAAAACATAATCAAATAGCCTAGAAAAGAAATTATTTTTATAACTAACAACTTCATTAATATATTTTAAATTTTTATCAAATGATAAAGTGTAAAAAACATCTTTTTTATTAAATCCAATTTTTAAATCAACATCATATTCATGATAATCTTCTTTATAAGAATCTATTTCAAAATTAAAAAATAATAAATCTTTAGTTTCATTAAAATCTAAATATTCACCATATTTATTATCATATTTTTTAATATAGCTTTTTTGAGTAGTTTTAGACTTAATAAAACAAATAAAAAATGGAATAACATATTTACCTAAATTTGTTTGATATAAAATATCAATCAATGTTTGAAAAACAATTTTTCTATGTTCCTTTAATAAATTTACACAGATTGATTTTATTAATTCTTTTTCATCAATAGAAGAATAATCCACATTATTTAATATTTTTACTGCATCATTTTCATCCATCTGATCAATAAAATGTATTTTATCAGCAAATGATAATGTTTCAATAAAATTAGAAAAATAACTTGGATATGCTTTAGCTACTTTTATTAAATTTTCTTTAGGCATTTTTTTAATTAAAATATCTACTATAGATTTTATATTTGCAATATAATGATTACAAATTAAAGATGTTATTTCATTCCATAAATCATTTGAATTAAGAATTATTTCTTTAAATAAATCTAAATTAAAATAATATCTAAAATAAGTATAATCACTATAAAAATTTAATAATTCTTCATAATTATTATTATAATAATCGTAAATAAATTTATAAAATTCATCATCTAAAAAATATGAATTAAATACATTATTTAAAAATCGATAAAATAAAGAATTATTATGTTTATTATTTAAATAATTTAAAACTATTTGTTTATTTTCTTCTTTACATAAAATTAATTTAGCAAATAATTCATTATTTATACTTGGTGAAGAAATTTGACAAATATCATCTAATAAATCATCATTTAAAATATCTGCAACTTTTTCTTTAAAAGATTTAATTCTACTAAAAGGAAATTTAAAAATATCAACTGTATTTTTAACTGTAATTGAATTCAAATATATATTTAATTCATTATTTATTTCTTTTCCCCCATAAAAATCATAATTAATTAAAGTATCATCATTTAAAAGCATATTAGCTTTTTTTAATAAAGCATAACAATGTTTACAATTAGTATGTACCGGGCATGAGCATGAAGCATCTATAAAGCCATTATTAAATCTTATTTCTACATTATAATAATTATAATTTGAGCCTCTAACTTCACCTGTTAATATAGTAGGTGAAATTAAAGAAATAATTGCATTATCATCATAATTAGAATATATAGTTTTACCTCTAGAAGTAGTTTTATAATCAAATTTTTCTTCATATTTTTGACTAACAATATAATCAGAAAAATTTTCATTAAATAAAATTAAATATTTATTTTTTTCTAATCCATCTAAATTATTAATTTTTCTTAATTGATGATTAAAATTAACTTCAATTACTGGTTGATTTTTATTTTTTTCTAATAAATAACCAATGCCAAATGTTTTATGTGATACAAATATTCTTTTTTCCATATAAATATTTATACCATATTTCGACAAATAAAATTATAAAAAAAATAAATAAGTGATTGATTTCACTTATTTATTTCCACCCATTAAATTCTTAATAAATTCAATTTCTACATTAGTATCTAATCTTGGGAATAATGGAGTAGATTTTTCTATTACTTTTTCTCCACCTAATAAATCAAAACTAGATACAGTAGAAAAATCTTGATATTTTTCTTCAATATTTAATTGTTCAAATAATTTAGAAGGTGCTTCCATTAAAACAGGTTTTAATAAAATAGCAGTTTGTCTTAAAACATTTGCTAAATGATTCATACAAGATTTTAATTCTTCAATCTTAGTTTCATCTTTAGCTAAAGCCCAAGGTTTAGTATCTTCAATATATTTATTAGCTTTTGAAATATATTCAAATACATTCATAATAGCTTCTGTAACATGTAAAGTTTCAAAATTATTTTGATATGATTTAATTGCTTGTTTACCAGTAGCTTCTAATTCATCATCTAAAGGAGTAACAATACCATTATAAGTAGGAATAACTCCTCCAAAATATTTATTCATCATACCAATAGTTCTATTTAACAAATTACCAAAATCATTTGCTAAATCAATATTAATTCTTTCTACAAATTGTTCAGGAGTAAATGTTCCATCTTGACCAAATATTGTTTCTCTAACTAAATAATATCTGACTGCATCAAGACCATATCTTTCAATAAGAGGATAAGGATCCACTACATTGCCTTTTGATTTAGACATTTTACCATCTTTCATCATAAGTAATCCATGAACAAATACTTTATCTGGTAATCTTAATCCTAATGACATTAAAAATATAGGCCAATAAATAACATGGAATCTAGTAATATCATTACCTACCAAATGAACAATATATGAATCATCCGCCCAAAATTTTTTAAATAATGTATCATCATCTGAAAGATAGCCTAACGCTGATAAATAATTAAATAAAGCATCAAGCCAAACATATACAACATGTTTAGGATTTTCATCAACTTGAATACCCCAAGTAAAACTTGTTCTTGAAACACATAAATCTTCTAAACCAGGTTTAATAAAATTATTAATCATTTCATTTTTTCTTGATTCAGGAGTAATAAAATCAGGGTGGGTATTATAAAAATCCATTAATTTAGAAGAATATTTACTCATTTTAAAGAAATATGCTTCTTCACTAGATTTATGGCATGGTCTACCACAATCAGGACAAAGATGATCATCTCCTTGAACTTGAGTATTGGTCCAGAAAGATTCACAAGGTGTACAATACCAACCCTCATATTTACCTAAATAAATATCACCATTGGCTAACATTTTAGAAAAAACTTTTTTGACAACTTTCTCATGTCTAAGTTCAGTTGTACGAATATAATCATCATTACTTATTTGTAATGTTGCCCATAATTTTTTAATATCTTTAACAATATTATCAACAAATTCTTGAGGTGTTTTATTAGCTAATTCAGCATTTTTTTGTATTTTTTCACCATGTTCATCAGTACCTGTTAAAAAATAAGTATCATCACCTTTCATACGATGATATCTAGCAATAGTATCAGCCATAGTAGTGCAATATGCATGGCCAATATGTAATTTAGCACTTGGATAATAAATAGGTGTAGTTATATAAAATTTTGACATAGATTTTCCTTTCTATAAAAAAACCGTCCATTTGGACGGCTTTGATTTTTTTACTTAATTCCGTATTTTTTATTGAAACGATCAATACGTCCATCTGTTTGAGTAAATCTTTGTTTACCAGTATAGAATGGGTGGCAGTTAGAACAAGTATCAACACGAATTTCTTTTAAGATTGAACCTGTTTGGAAAGTATTTCCACATGTAACACATGTAACTGTACATGGTCCGTAATTAGGGTGAATTCCTTTTTTCATTTTTATCTCCTTCCGCCTTAAACCGCCAAGCGGGTTTAAAGAAAGCGTTATTAGTTTATCAAAAAATCTATTAACATTCAACACTCTTTATTAAAAATGTAAATTTTCACTAAAATGTTAGTTGAATAAGTAAATACAACAATAAAATCAAAGCTGTAAATTTTACTTTTTCCGAAAATTATTTCATAATATAAGTGATTTAATCATTTAACACAAGAAAAAGTTAATGATATTTTTTCAAACATCAATTCATTATATAGAAAATCATTACCTGGAGTTACTCCATATCAACTAGCATATTCAGTTCTTGGAAAAGATTTTTTAGAAATTATTGGAATTAAAAAAATTGAGCCAGACGACGTAAATCTAACTCAATCTTTAACCAAAAAAATTAAATAAAAATAAATCAACACTAATATTTTTATTTAAAATTAAACTAAGCTCAAATTAACCATATATCTAATCCCATAGTTGCATTTACTTTTACAAAAACGTATATTGCATCTAGTTTTTATTATGCTTAGTTTTATAAGGATTCTCTTCCTTACACATTTAAAATACCACTAAATAAAACAAAAGAAAAGAGTCAAACGCCTCTACAATGAACCATTTAACTCTATTTTTATATTTTATTTTGATTTTTTTTTATTTTTTTACTGTTTATTGTTGCATTTACTTATTCAACTAACAAATTTTAACTAAAAAAATTAATCATTTAATTCTTTTATTGAAATCTTCAAAATCTAAATCTTCCATATTTAAATCATCAATAACATCTTCAGCATTATTTAATAATTCTTCATCAATTAATTGATTATCACTAGTTGCGTTAGCTAAAGGTATAACAAACATATTTTCTACATGTTCTAATAAATCAAAACGTTTATCATCATTTAAAGGTATAAATGAATTTAAGTCTTTTACATTATTTTTTAAAAATTTAATAGTTTTTTCACTTACTTGTTTCATAATCAAACTCTCCTTTTCTTTTTTTTTTAATTCTTTATTGTGATATTTTCTAACAGAACAAACATTTTTATTACTAAGATTAATAATAGTTAGTGTTTTTTTATCATCCATTCTAATATAAAATAATCTTTTCAATAAATCAAATATTGGTTTAGTTTTATATACTGGTTTCTTTGACAAATTATCATATTAAATTGAATCTTTATTTTTTTAAAATTTGAATCATATAAATCAATATATTAATTAAATTCTTTTGCAAATGTAATTAAGCAACTTTTAGAAACCCATTCGCTAAAAATATATTTTTAATACATTTATAATTTATACTTTTTGCAATATTTTCATAAAATTAATGCAATGTAAATCGATAAAAATTTATCTTATAATTATTTGTATAAGAAAGTATAATAAAGATATGAAAGAAATAATTAACATTAACAAAAATTGGATATTTATAGATCAATATAACAAACATAACAAAATCAATTTACCTCATACTTGGAACAACATTGATGGTCAAGATGGAGGAGATGATTATTATCGTGGCACTTTAACATATTTATATGAATTTGAAAATAAATATGATTTAAATAAAAAAGATATTTATCTTGAATTTAAAGGCGCTAATGCATCTTGCAAAGTATATATTAATGATCAATTAGTAGGTACACATGATAATGGTTATTCTACTTTTAGATTTAATATTACTTCTTATTTAAAAGATAAAAATATATTAAAAGTTGAAGTTGATAATTCTATTAATGATACAGTTTATCCTCAAAAAGCTGATTTTACTTTCTTTGGTGGAATATATCGTGATGTTAATTTATTAATTTTAGAAAAAGAACATTTTGATTATGATTTTTTTGGTGCTTTACCTTTAAAAATAGATCCAATTATAAAAGATAATAAAGGTTTATTAACTATACAAGCATTTACTAAATCTAATAAAAATATAATTATTGAAATTTATAATCAAAAAAATGAATTATTATATACAATATCTAATAAAGAACAAATTATAATAGATAATCCTCATTTATGGAATGGACTTGAAGATCCATATTTATATTTAGCAAAAGCTAAATTAATGGATAAAGATATTATTCTTGATGAAGTAGAACATCATTTTGGTTTTAGAAGTTATGAATTTAATCCTAAAAAAGGTTTCTTTTTAAATGGTAAATTATATCCTTTACGTGGTGTTGCTAGACATCAAGATCGTTTAAATGTTGGTAACGCTATTACTAAAGAAAACCAAGATGAAGATATGAATTTAATTTTAGATATAGGTGCAAATACTTTAAGATTATCCCATTATCAACATGATGATTATTTTTTATCATTATGTGATAAATATGGTTTAATAGTTTGGGCAGAAGTACCTTATATATCTAAATATATGGAACATGGTGAAAAAAACATTGAAAATCAATTAAAAGAATTAGTTTATCAACAATATAATCACCCTTCAATTTTAGTTTGGGGTATATCAAATGAAATAACTATGTTTAAAGCAGATAAGAAAAAATTAATTAATCATCATATAAAATTAAATAATTTAGTTCATTCTATAGATCCTAATAGAAAAACAGCTTTAGCATGTTTTGCAATGTGCAGTCCTTTTAATAAACTTGCTCATATAACAGATTTAGTTTCATGGAATTTATATTTAGGTTGGTATGTTCCAGGATTATTTTTAAATGATGTATGGCTTAATTTCTTCCATTTTATTTATCCAAAAAGATGTATTGGTTATTCTGAATATGGAGCAGAAGGCATGCCAAATTTACATTCAAACAAACCAAAAATTGGTGATAATAGTGAAGAATATCAAGCAAAATATCATGAATATTTAGTAAAATGTTTTACTAGACACCCATATATGTGGGCTACTCATGTTTGGAATATGTTTGATTTTGCATCTGATGGAAGAGACCAAGGTGGTGAACCAGGTAGAAACCATAAAGGATTAGTAACTTTTGATCGTAAAATAAAAAAAGATGCATTTTATATTTATAAAGCTTATTGGTCAAAAGAACCATTTATTCATATAGCAAGTAAAAGATTTATTAATAGAACAGGAAATAAAGCAACAATAACAGTTTATACAAATCAAAAAGAAGTAACTTTAATCCACAATGATAATAAAATAACCAAAAAAGGCGATAAAATATTTAAATTTAAAATTAAATTAGATAAAGAAAATTATATCACCGCTATTAGTAATAATTTAAAAGATACTTCTTACATAAAAAAAGTTGATGAATTAGATCAAAATTATATCAATACTACAGGTAATTCTCATAGTTGGGAAAAGAAAGATAAAGATTTATAAACGAAAAAATTAACAAATAAAATAGACTCTATAAAAATTTTTATGGTTTTATAAAGTCGACTCAAAATAAAATAGTGTGGCACACTTAGGGTCAGTGATGAAAATCATTGGCTTTTTTCTATGTTTTGAATTAATATAATTTTTAACTTATACTCTTTAATTTTAATATCTTTAAAATAGTAATAGACATTCCATTTAAGATAATTTAATTGATACAAAAATTAATAACAATTAATGATTTAGAAATCAAATATGAATATTCTCTAGTTAACATCATAGGATTTGTATATAATAATACTAGATACACCTATCAAAAAAATATTTTAAAAGATGTATTAAAAATCTTTAAAGAAGATTCAACTTTAGTAGCTGAATATTCGTATGATAGCTTTGTTAATACTACTGTCATTAATTACACTGATGATAATATTGGTGATATTAACCCTATTAGATATCGTAGCTATTATTATGATAATGAAACAAATCTTTATTTCTTACAAAACCGCTACTACTCACCTTCTCTTAGAAGATTTATTTCTCCAGATTCATTTGATTACCTCGACCCACAATCTATTAACGGACTAACCTCTATATTTATTGTGGAAACAATCCTGTTAATTTAGTTGATCCAAATGGCCATTTACCTTTCTTTATCTTAACTGGTTTACTTGGGCTTAGTCTAGGTGTAGGAATCACTGCATTAGTGGACTATTTACAAGACAAAAAATTTAATCTACATTGGGGTTGGTATTTAGGTTCTAGTCTTTTAGGAACTGCCACTGGAATAGGTATTGGCATGGGTATTTCTTATTCAGCCACAAATACATTAACTGCTTCAATAAAAGATATTAGATGGGGTTATGCAATTAAGGCAGCAGTGAAAGGAAATTACACTAAAGTACTTAAATTATCAACATTTAATCCTAATAGTGATTATGTAGCCTTAGGAAGATTTATTAATGAAACTTCACCTCAAAGCTATATAAATATTGCAAAAGCAAATGGTTATACATATTTTGATATGGGTAAATACTATGATTTTGCAGTCAAGCTTAAAGTTAATAAAGAAATCAATGAAATGTTTTTAAAAACTCAATATGATTTAGGTAAAAAATTTATATGTACTAGTTTAGATATAGCTGGATCTTATGCAGATGAATTAAAATTTTTGAAATCTTTAGAAGCATTTACTAAATTTATAATATTTTAGGAGGATTATTATTTATGAAATTTCCATTTTTTAAAAAAATGCAATTGCCACCATTAACAATATTTGAACAGACATTTATTAAAGAACATCCTAATTATCGCTTGATAGATATTGACACTGGTTATTGGGACATTATTAAAACTGCACATACATACTTTATAACCAAAACAGAAGTAGATAAAGAATATTTATTAAAAAATTTATTTGAAGAATGTAAAAAAGAATATCATGATGAATTAGTTAAAAGCAATCTTCTTGACATTGAAAAATTCGAATATGCGGTTTTATCTCGAGAAGATATAGATAAAAGGTATCTAGGCAATCTTTATTTTGCCGAATTAGATAATTAAAAAATGGATATATAAACAAAAGAGTTGGCTGAATTTAACATAAAAAGATGTCAACTCTTTTTGATTAGTTTTTCTATTCATTAATTTTTCTTAAATAAAGACTAATTTATTTTTTCTAGATAATATCATGCAATTTATTTATAATAATACTAGATACACCTATCAAAAAAATATTTTAAAAGCTGTATTAAAAATTATTATAAGTGATTAAATTAAAATTGTTATTTAGGTTCTAGTCTTTTAATAACTGCTGCCGGAATAGGTATTGGAATGGATATTTCTTATTCAGCCACAAATACATTAACAGCTTCAATAAAAGATATTAGATGGGGTTATGCAATTAATGCAGCAGTGAAAGGAAATTACACTAAAGTACTTAAATTATCAACATTTAATCCTAATAGTGATTATGTAGCCTTAGGAAGATTTATTAATGAAACTTCACCTCAAAGCTATATAAATATTGCAAAAGCAAATGGTTATACATATTTTGATATGGGTAAATACTATGATTTTGCAGTCAAGCTTAAAGTTAATAAAGAAATCAATGAAATGTTTTTAAAAACTCAATATGATTTAGGTAAAAAATTTATATGTACTAGTTTAGATATAGCTGGATCTTATGCAGATGAATTAAAATTTTTGAAATCTTTAGAAGCATTTACTAAATTTATAATATTTTAGGAGGATTATTATTTATGAAATTTCCATTTTTTAAAAAAATGCAATTGCCACCATTAACAATATTTGAACAGACATTTATTAAAGAACATCCTAATTATCGCTTGATAGATATTGACACTGGTTATTGGGACATTATTAAAACTGCACATACATACTTTATAACCAAAACAGAAGTAGATAAAGAATATTTATTAAAAAATTTATTTGAAGAATGTAAAAAAGAATATCATGATGAATTAGTTAAAAGCAATCTTCTTGACATTGAAAAATTCGAATATGCGGTTTTATCTCGAGAAGATATAGATAAAAGGTATCTAGGCAATCTTTATTTTGCCGAATTAGATAATTAAAAAATGGATATATAAACAAAAGAGTTGGCTGAATTTAACATAAAAAGATGTCAACTCTTTTTGATTAGTTTTTCTATTCATTAATTTATCTTAAATAAAAACTAAATTATTTTTGATTAGTTTTTTATTTTTTTATAAATTTTCTTTTTACGTTTATTTATTGCTTGTTGAGTTATACCTAACTTTTTTGCAACTTCTTGTTTTGTTTTCTATAAAATTAGATAAAATATTTTAAAACAATTTATTACGCTATAATAATATTAAGGCTTTAATGCAGTTATTGGAATAATATAAACTCCATCAGCATTTTTGTAGGCCATATTTCCTACACCATAAATTACACATTTCATTATTGGTTCTTTACCACCATTATCAACTATATCTTTACATACGTCGATTAAATTTTTTGAACCCTCTTCTACCTTGTTTAGCCCTAATTTAATTTCTATAGCGCACCAATTTCCATCTTCTAGTTCTATAACTGCATCTATTTCATTATTTTTATAATCTTGATAATGAAATAACTTAGCACCTAATGATTGAGAATATATAGATAAATCTCTTCCAACCATTGCTTCGAACATAAATCCAAAAGTTTTTAAATCATTCATCATTTTCTTTGGAGTTAATTTTAATATTGCACATGCCATAGCAGGATCAGAAAAATGCCTTTTTTCCATTTGTTTAACACGTAAAGAAGATCTTATATTTGGCGAAAAAGGTTCTTGATTGTTGAATAAAAACATTCTATTGAAAGCATCCAAGTATTTAGATAATGTGTTTTTACTAATAGACGAATTATCATTTTCAATTATATCATCCAAAATTTTATTATTAGAAACAGTCGTTGATTCATTTCTAGCTAAAGATTTTAAAATAAGTTTTGCTTTATGTTCATTATAATCTATATCTTTATCTAATTGTTTTAAATCAGTTTTAATAACATTTTCCATATATCCAAGAGCTAATTCGTCACAATCGTTTTCATTTACGTCAATATTTCCAGGCCATCCACCTCTAACAATCAAATAAGCTAATTTTTCAAGGTTTGTTTCTTCTAAAATTTTAGATTCAAACCTATTTTCACATAAATCTTTCAATGAAATAACACCACTTGAATCACCAGATTCATATAATGACATAGTATTCATTCTAATGCTCTTTATTCTTCCTGTTCCACTATGTAAAACACCTTTATTTACTGGAGTTGATGAACCAGTCAAAATTATCTGACCTTTATTACCATTTTCATCCACGAAAGCTCTTGTTGCATCCCATAATGCTGGAACTTCTTGCCATTCATCAATCAAACGAGGTGTATCACCTTTTAACACTGTATAAGGTTCTACTTCTGCAAGCATTCTATTTGAAAAATTACCACTAGGGTCTCCAACAAAAAAATCACTTTTAGCATGATGACATGATGTCCAAGTTTTTCCACACCATTTAGGGCCTTCAATACAAATAGCATCAAATATTCTTAAATCTTTTTCTACCAATTCATCAACTATTCTCGGCTTATATATTGATTTATTAGTTATTTTCTTCATAATCACACATTTCCTTATCCAATTTACGCATATATTTTATCAAATTGACCCATATTTGTAAATAAAACTGACCCATATTTTTTATTTAAACTGACCCATATTTTGAATAATTAAATTAACACATCTAAAAAGAGAAACTATATTCATTTCAAAATATAATTTCTCTTTTTTTAATTCTTTTTAGTGTTTGAATAAGGTGGTTTTCCAATAATTTTTATGTAATTTCGATAAAAAGTGGAATATTCTTCGAATCCATATTCATAAGCGACTTCATTTATTTTAACATTGCCTTCTAATATTTTTTGATGAGCCGCAATAATTTTTTTATAACGAATATAAGTCATAACAGGTATTTTCATAACTCGAGAAAACTCATTAGAAATATGTGCTCTTGAGAAATTTAAATCATTACAAATATCAGTTAAAGTAATATTCTTTTTGATATTTTCATTAATGTATGCAATAACTTTAGAAACAACAGGATTATGATAAACTCCTATTAATTCATCACTTACTTTTGATTTGTTTTGCATATTAATTAATATTTCAGATAAAGTATTAACCATTAAAATATATTTATGTTCATCTGAATAATTATTATAAATGTTATCTAATTTAATAAATAATTCTTTTAAAGCAGGATAATTACCAGAAAAACATGTAAAATCTTGAATTTCTTTTGCTAAAGTATCATTAATAAGTCTTAATGGGAATTTTAAAACATATCTTTCATATTCAACTTCTATATTAGCAACACCATAATGAAGTAATCCAGCAGGAATTAAAATAATATCATTAGATACTAATTTTTTTGATTTAGATTCAATCATATAATCAACATCTCCATGCACAAAAAATATTAATTCATAAAAATCATGCATATGTTTTTTAAAGTCGTCAGATGGTAATGTATGCCCATTTAATTTATGAGCAAAATCTATTTCTTTATAATTAAAATTAAACATTTTATCTATCCTTAATTATAATTATATGCAATATAATAATTAAATCAATGCATTTTATATTTTATCATTTTGAAAAGCAATTTTTCATTAAAGAAAAATTATATTTTTTGCAATATATTGTTAAAATAAATGCAATTTATGTTTTAATATAGATATAGTACAATTTATTTGAAAGTGAGGGCTTTCATTATGAACGAAAATTCATCAAGTGTCATTAATAGAGCTAAACCTTGGCAAATTCTTGACCATGTACCAAAAAATATATCCTTAAAAAAACAAGATCAAGAAAATAAAGAAAACATTTTGATAGATGTTATAACAAAATATTTAAATATGAAGAAAAAAATATCAATCATTCACTAATAGAATTAAAAGATATTATTCAAAAGGAGGATTCAAATGAATAAGAATGATTTACCATTTATTGTTGACTTAAAAGACAAAGTAGTTGTTATTACAGGGGCAGGTGGAGTTATTTGCTCTAGCTTAGCTCAATCAATAAGTCAATGTGGAGCAAAAGTAGCTTTATTAGATTTACATCTAGATAGTGCTCAAAAATTTGCTGATGAAATTAATGCAAATGGCGGTATAGCTAAAGCCTTTGAAGCAAATGTATTAAAAAAAGATTCATTAATTAAATGTCACCAAGAAGTATTAAAAGAATTTGGAAAATGCGATATTTTAATTAATGGGGCAGGTGGAAACAATCCATTAGCTACTACTGATAATGAATTTGCTGAATTAGATGACAATTTAAAAGATATGAAAACTTTCTTCAAATTAGATGAATCAGGTGTTGAATTCGTTTTCAATTTAAACTTTATAGGAACATTATTACCTACTCAAATTTTTGCTGAAGATATGATTGGTAGAAAAGGTTGCTCAATATTAAATATTGCATCTATGAATGCTTATACTCCTCTTACAAAAATTCCAGCTTATTCAGGTGCTAAAGCAGCAGTTAAAAACTTTACAAGTTGGTTAGCAGTTCATTTTTCTCATATTGGTATTAGAGTTAATGCAATTGCTCCAGGATTCTTTGTTACAAAACAAAATCAAGCATTATTATATAATGAAGATGGAACACCTACAGCTAGAACTAATAAAATTTTAAATGCTACACCTATGGGAAGATTTGGTGAAGTAAATGAATTAGTAGGTGCTACATTATTCTTAATTGATAATAAAGCTGCTTCATTTATTACAGGTATATGTGTACCTATTGATGGTGGCTTTTCAAGTTATTCAGGAGTTTAATTTATGAAATTAACATTTAGATGGTATGGACAAAATGATTCTATTTCTCTAGATTATATTAAACAAATTCCTAATATGTCAGGAGTTGTTTCAAGTTGTTATGAAGTTGCTCCTGGTGAAGTATGGCCTTATGAAAGTTTACTAAAAATGAAAAATTTAGTTGAAGAAAAAGGCTTAAAATGGGAAGTTGTAGAATCAATACCTGTTCATGAAGATATAAAATTAGGTAAACCAACTAGAGATAAATATATCGAAAATTATATTGAAAATATTAAAAGAGTAAGTAAAGTTGGAATTAAATGTATTTGTTATAACTTTATGCCAGTTTTTGATTGGACAAGAACAAATATGCACCACTTAAATAAAGATGGTAGTAATTCATTAAGTTTTTCTTTAGAAGAATTTTCTAAAGTTGATCCAAAAAATTTACATTTACCAGGATGGGATGAAAGTTATTCCCAAGAAGAATTATCTTCTTTATTAAATGAATATAAAAATATTAGTCATGATCAATTATTTGATAATTTAGTCTATTTCTTAAACAAAGTTATACCTGTTTGTGATGAATTAGATGTTAAAATGGCTATTCATCCAGATGATCCACCATGGGATATCTTCTCTTTACCAAGAATTATTTGTACAGAAGAAGATTTAGATAAATTATTTAATGCTGTTAAATCAAAAAACAATGGTGTTACTTTTTGTACAGGTAGCTTAGGTGCTAGAAGAGATAATGATTTAGTTAAAATGGCTGATAAATATTCTAAAATGGGAAGAATTCATTTTGTTCATTTAAGAAATGTTTGTTGGGTTGATGATAATTATTCATTTTATGAAAGTGGACATTATTCTCAAGATGGTAGTTTACCAATTAATAAAATTGTTAAAGTATTAGTAAAAAATGATTTTGATGGTTTTGTAAGACCTGACCATGGAAGAAATATCTTTGGAGAAGATAAAAAACCTGGATATGGTTTATATGATAGAGCGTTAGGATGTGCTTATATCAATGGCTTATTTGAAGCATACGAAGACAAGGAGAACAAATAATGAAACATTTTTTTGGTAATGATTTATTATTAAATAATCCATCTAGTCAAATGATATATAACCATATCAAAAATTTACCTATAGTTGATTATCATTGTCATTTAGATCCTGAGATTATTTATAAAAACCCATATATTAATGATATTGGTGAATTATGGATGGCTGGTGATCATTACAAATGGCGTGCTATGAGATTAAAAGATCG